>DASUOZ010000606.1:0-3743 GCA_036276375.1 Pyrinomonadaceae bacterium
GGCGCAAACGTTCGAAACGAGCGGCGTCAACCGGCGGTGGACCAGCCGCGGCGTCGACAAACCCGTCCACCGTGGCGACTCAACCAGACCAGCCGGCGCCCGGAGGTGAGAACTTACGATGAGCACAAACACCAACGGCCACAACGTCGTGCTGCAAACCGACAAAGCAACAATCCGTTTCGGCGGACTGTGTGCCGTTAACGAACTCGACATGAGCGTCAATCGCGGTGAGATCTTCGGTCTAATCGGCCCCAACGGCGCCGGTAAGACGACGATCTTCAACCTGCTCACCGGCGTGTATCAACCGACGTCGGGTTCGATCTACTTCGACGGCCAGCGAATCGATGGCTTGCGTCCTTATCAGATCGCCGGCCGCGGCGTGTCGCGAACGTTTCAAAACATTCGACTGTTCCCCAGCATGTCGGTCCTCGAAAACGTGATGACCGCCTGCCACATTCACATGGACCAGAAACTGTTCGACGCCGTGCTGCGAACGCCGCGCTTTAGGAGCGACGAAAGGAAACATCGTGAATACTGTTTCGAGTTGCTCGAGATCTTTGACCTGGCGCGCGTCAGCGACGAAGGCGGCACGAGTTTGCCTTACGGTTCGCAACGCCGGCTCGAGATCGTGCGCGCCCTCGCAACCAGACCGAAGCTGTTGCTGCTGGACGAGCCCGCCGCGGGCATGAATCCCGCGGAACAGGAAGACCTGATGCACCTGATCAAACAGATCAGAGACCGTTTCGATCTGACGATTCTCCTCGTCGAACACAACATGAAGGTCGTGATGGGCGTTTGCGAGCGTATCCAGGTCGTCGACTACGGCAAGTCGATCGCGTTGGGACTGCCGCAGGAAATCAAGAACGATCCGAAAGTGATCGAAGCTTATTTGGGCGACTAAATGCTGATTCTCGACAACGTCTCGGTAAACTACGGCGCGATCGAAGCGCTGACCGGCATCTCGCTGTCCGTCGAGCAGGGCGAGGTGGTCACGCTCATCGGCGCAAACGGCGCGGGCAAGACTACGACCCTGCGCACGATCACCGGTTTGCTCGAACCACGCTCCGGAAAGATCACCTTCGAAGGCCAGGAGATCGGCGGTCAACCCACGCACAAGCTCGTCGCGCGCGGCATCTCGATGTCACCCGAAGGACGCGGTGTGTTTGCGAATCTCACCGTGTGGGAAAATCTGCAAATGGGCGCTTACCTCAGCCGGAACAAGTCGCAGATCGCCGCCGACATGGAGCGCGCCTTCAAAATGTTTCCGCGTCTCAAAGAACGCGAATCGCAAAAGGCCGGCACGCTTTCCGGAGGCGAGCAGCAAATGCTCGCGATGGGCCGCGCGCTGATGTCAAACCCGCGCCTGTTGCTGCTCGACGAGCCGTCGCTCGGCCTGGCGCCGCTCGTCGTACACACGATTTTCCAGGCGATTGATGAAATCAAGTCGAAGGGAACCACGATTCTGCTCGTCGAACAGAACGCACACGCCGCGTTGGGCCATTCCGACCGCGCGTACGTGCTGGAAACCGGAAGAATCGTGATGGAAGGTCGGTCGAAGGACCTGGCCAACGATCCCAGGATCAAAGAAGCGTATCTCGGTGAGTAGATCTCTCGTTCACGACCGCCTCAGTTCCAAACCTCCCACGCCACGCTCAAAGACTCTTCACCTGCGGAAAGTACTACTGCCGGCGATCATCGTCGCGCTGGCGCTTGCGTTTTCGTGCTCGCGCAACCCGCAAAACGGCGAACCACAGCCAAACCGCACTCCTCTCAAGATCGGATACTTCGGCGATCGGACTGGTCCGACTTACAACTTCGGCACGTCGGCGATGAACGGCGTGTTGATGGCCGCCGCGCACATCAATCAGTACGGCGGCGTCAACAATCGCCAGATCGACGTGGTCATCGAGGACGATCGCGGCAGTGCGGAAGAAGCGGCACGACTCGCGGGCAAGCTGATCACCCAGGATAAAGTCGTCGCCATCATCGCCGGTGGAACTTCGGGCAACAGCCGTGCGGCCGCGCCCAAAGCACAGGCGGCACGCATACCGATGATTTCTCCCTCGTCCACCGATCCGGCGGTCACGCAAACCGGCGACTACATCTTTCGCGCGTGCTTTGTTGATTCATTTCAAGGTGAAGTGATGGCGAGTTTTGCCACGGACAAGTTGAAGGCAAAGAAGGCGGCGATACTTTATGACATCAATTCGCCGTACGGTCGCGGCCTCACTGAATTCTTCGACGCGAGTTTTACCAAACTCGGCGGCGAGATCGTCAACAAGCAGTCGTACACGCAGGGCGACTCCGACTTCAAGGGACAGTTGAGCTCGATCAAAGCCGCGGAGCCCGATGTAATTTACATTCCGGGTTATTACCTTGAAGTGGCGCTGATCGCGAAACAGGCGCGGGCGCTGGGGTTGGAGCAGCCGCTGCTCGGCGGCGACGGTTGGGACGCGCCCGAGCTCTGGCAGTTAGGCGGCGCCGCTCTGAACAACTCTTACATTTCAACGCACTACTCGCCTGACGATCCCTCGCCGCTAATTCAGGAGTTTGTCCAGGACTACAAACAGCGTTACCAAAACCTCGTGCCCGATGCGCACGCGGCGCTGGCCTACGACGCCACCATGCTCCTTTTCGACGCGATCAAACGCGCGGGCACAACTGACGGTCCACAGTTGCGCGACGCACTGGCGCAGACCACGAACTTTGAGGGCGTGACGGGCCTCATCAGCATGGACGAGGACCGCAACGCAGTGAAGCCGGCGGTCGTGCTGAAACTTCAGGACGCAAGTTTTATTTATCAGGAAAAGATCCAGCCAAAAGCGCCGTCCGAGCCTACTCCATCGCCGAGCGCGCCTTCGCCACGTCGAAAGTGAAATCGATCTTCCGGTTCTCGCCGGGAACGATCGTTATCTCCATTTCCTGTTCGCCGAGCTTTTCATGCCACGCCACGAGCTTGTACGTTCCGGGAGGGACGCCCCGAATTTCGTAGTTTCCAAACTCGTCGCTCACCGCAAAAAACGGATGGTCAAACACGCCGAGAATCGCTCGCTCCCAGGGATGTTGATTGTCTTTGACGGGTATGAATTGTTCCGCGCGACTAAAGCTCCTGGCGACTGCCGCACCACCCGCGGCTTGTGACATGTTCCATTCCCGATTGTGTTTCGGTGTTGGGTGCGTGTTGTGGATAGTCGGGTCGCTGTTAACGAACGACACACTCTGTCCCACGCGAACGCCAAACACTCGTGGTGCGTACTGGCAATTCTTGTGTTCGAGTACGACCTCCGAAGTGGGAACTTCGAAACGAACCGAGTCGAGCGGCCCACCGCTTTTTAGATAAATGAAAGTATTGAGCACTTGCTGATTTTTTATCAGCAGGTCCTGAAGCTCGTTTCGGCCAACGCTCAGCTTTACACAAACGGGATCGGCCGTCATATCAATACGCCGGGCTACTGGAACCTCGCCGTTGGCGATGATTGACCCGGTCAGAGTCGCTTCGTTGCCGGTCGGCTGGTACAGCGGCTTTGTGGGAGTTTCCTGCGTGCCTTGCAATACAGGTGAAGTTGGAGAAAGGGACAAGAGAAACAACAGAGTCAGAATCAACGTTGGGAAGCGCATACTCTTACTCCTTTGATAATTCGCGCGCCCGGGCGAGAGCGGCGGTGAGCAATTCGGGCGCGGTGCCGCCCACTTGCGATTTGGACTCTAACGTTTGTTCCAGTGAAAGGGCAAGGTGAACGTCC
>DASUOZ010000607.1:0-5643 GCA_036276375.1 Pyrinomonadaceae bacterium
CTTGCTTTTCCCGACCGTCGACTCGGTCTGTGGCTGGTTGACGTCAACTCCGAAACCGCGCTTCGGGTGGACAGTTCGACTTACTCGGCGCAGGAATCGTGGTCCGCAAACTTCTCGCCCGATTCGCGTTTTCTCACTTACGCCAAACGCATGAAAAACCGCGCCGGCACCGTCTTCATTTATGACCTGGCGCAGAAGAAGAGTTTTCAGGTAACGGACGGCCTCACGCACACTGAGCTTCCCGTGTTCGATCCAAACGGCAAATACCTCTACTTCGTTTCGAGTCCGAATGCGGGTACGAGCGAGTTTAGCTGGGGCGTTTTGAACGGCGTGTTTGCGAATCCGCTCGTCGTCCGGCGAGTTCACGCCGTGGTGCTGGCGAAGGATCAGCCTTCGCCGCTGCTGCCAAATGGACAGCCAAATCCCGACGCGAAGCTCAGCGACGTAGTGCCGCAAGTAAAGATCGATTTCGACCGTCTTGCCGCGCGCGTTGTGAACCTGCCGTTGCCGCAACGCGACTATGCGCAGTTGGCGGCCGGCAGTCCGGGAAAACTGATTCTCGTGAACAGAGAGTGGACGGGCGATCCTGGTGGTCCAACATCGCGGACGATCTCTTCGTTTGACGTAGCGAAGGGCGGTCAGATGCAGAAGATCGTGGACCAGATCAACGCGGTCGACATCACTGCTGACGGCAAAAAGATTCTCTATCGCAAAGGACGCGATTACTTTCTCGCTTCCACGGACGCGCCCGCAAAGCCCGACGAAGGCCGGCAGGATTTCAGTAAGATGGAAGTCCGCGTCGTGCCCGCTGAAGAATGGCGCCAGATGTTTCACGAGTCGATGCGCATCATGCGCGACTGGTTCTACGATCCGAATCATCATGGCCAAAATCTTGCGGCGCTCGAACGCGAGTATGCCGCTTACCTGCCGACCATTGTTCGCCGCAGCGATCTGAACCGGCTGATACAACAGATGCTCGGTTCCGTTTCGGTCAGCCATCTCGTCGTGGGCGGCGGCGATGCGCCACAGCCGGGAGGCAGCGGTAATCGCATCGGACTGCTCGGCGCCGATTACGAGATCGCAAACGGCAAATACCGTTTCAAAAAGATCTATCGTTCGACGAACTACTCTTCACCCGCGGGAGCATTCACTGCGCCGTTGGACCAGCCGGGCGTCGACGTTCGCGACGGCGATTATTTGCTGAAGGTCAACGACCAGGCGGTTGAACCAGACAAGAACGTGCTCAGCTATTTTGAAAACCTGGTGGGCCGGGCGACGAAGATCACGGTTTCGGCAACTGCTGACGGCGCCAACGCCCGTACGTACACGGTGTTTCCGGCGCTGGGCGAAAATCGTCTGCGTCGTGCGAACTGGGCTGAAGAGAACCGCAAGTTCGTTGAAAAACTTTCAGGTGGCCAGCTGGGCTACATCTTTATCGAGGGTTATGGCGGCGAAGGCATCATGAACGCCATTCGTGGCCTTACGGGATACGCAGACAAGTTTGGCGTCATCGTCGATCAGCGTTTCAACGGCGGCGGCATCACGCCTGACTATTTAATCGAGTGGATGCAGCGCAAGCCGCTGTACTACTACATGTTTCGCGGTGGCGACGACATCGCGACGCCGGTGAATCCTGCGCCGCCGGTGAAGGTGATGATCATAAACGAGCTCAACGGTTCCGCCGCGGAGACCGGTGCGTTCATGTTCAAACTGGCGAAGGTTGGTCCAATCGTCGGCAAGCGCACGTTTGGCGGCGGCATTGGTCCTTATTACTTCACGCCGCAACTGATTGACGGTGGCCAGATTCGTCTTCCGAACCGGGCGGCGTACGATCCGAGTGGAACGACGTGGGGCATTGAGAACGTCGGCGTTGCTCCGGATTACGACGTTGAGATCACGCCGGCGGACGTAATTGCCGGGCGCGATCCGCAGCTTGAGAAAGCGGTTGAAGTTGCCTTTGCGCAAGTTTCGAAGAACCCGTTGTACTCGCCGAAGCGTCCGCCGTTTCCGATCCATCCTGGCGAGCAAAACAAGACGCAAGCCGCGGTGGCGATCGCTTCACTGCCGCAACCAGGGTCGGCGTTTCCCGCGCCTGCGCCAAAACCGTCGGAGCAGTCCGCGGGCGTTGTCGATGGCAAGTTTGCCGCGTTTGTCGGCAGCTACGATGGTGGAACGATGGGCGTGCTGGTGATCAAGCAGGAAGGGGAAAAGTTAGTTGGTATCGATCCCGGCGGCGGCAGAGTTGAGCTGGTGCCGGAAGCGACGGCGGACACATTCGCCGCGAGACCTGTCGGCGGCAGCGTAAAGTTTGAAAGAGACGCAGGTGGCAAAGTGACGGGCGTGGTCGTGACGCTTCCGGATGGTCGAACGGTCAAAGGGCGAAAGGTGTGAGTTCGGCATACTTAGCCGACGAGTTTGCCGGAACCTTCCGGCGAGAGGAGTCGGGCGATCAGCAGTGTCATGCGATCCAGGTCGATCGGTTTTGTTAAGTAACCGGACGCACCCGCATCATATGCAGCCCGCTGAAAGCCTTCAGTTCCAAACGCGGTAACAACAACGACGGGCACCTCACGCAACGCTTCGTGCTCACGAATTCTGCGCGTCGCGGCGAGCCCGTCGAGCTCCGGCAGGTTGATGTCCATCAGAATCAAGTTTGGATGCGTCTGTTCCGCAATTCTGACCGCATCTTCGCCGTTAGCCGCAGTCACGACTTTGTATCCGTATTGCTGCAACGCCAGACTTAACACGGCGAGATTGTCAGCGGCGTCGTCGACAACGAGGATCAAAAACTCCGTTCCCGCTTGACCCTTTTCCGGGGCGTCCTCGCGTTTGAGAGTCGGAAGCCCCGAGGTGGCTAATGGGTCCTTGGTTGTCATTGTGAGGTGATTATATAGACAATCATTACTCGCCACCATGCAGCGCCAGCAGCACCTTCCAGTAAGACACGGGCAACAGTAGCGTGACCGCTGAAATGATCTTCGCGTCTGATCCGATAAGCACCCGCGTCTTTCTGCGCTCGATGCCACGCACAGACTCCGTTTGCGCCTTCAAGAGTCTTGTTGTACCGGCTTTGGAGCCGGAAGCAGTACTTTTAGGACAAAGCCGCTGGGCGTTTAGTTACCGCTTTCAACGGTGAAGGTTAGGGACTGTGTCTCCGCGCGGGCGTGTTGCGCGACGGTCGCGGGTTTGAACTCCATCGTGCCGTCGTCAATGCGACCGTAACGCATCATCGAAAGATCCTTTACGTAATTCTGATGCAGGCGCCAGGGCGTCTTCGATCCCTGCCGCGGCAGTGTGTGCAAAGCGCGCAGCACGTAACCGGAGTTGAAGTCGATGACGGGTTCGTCTTTGATGTTTGGATCGTTCACCCGTGGAGTGCATCTGGCGTAACCGTGTTGGTCCATGTAGTTGATCAGCCGGCAAACGTATTGCGCTGCGAGATCACATTTCAGCGTCCACGACGCGTTCGTATAGCCGACGGCGAACGCGAGATTAGGCACGTCGCTGACCATCATGCCTTTGTAGACGAGTGTCTTCGGCAGATCGACGGGAGCGCCGTCGACTACGAGTTGCATGCCGCTGAACAGCTTCATCACTAGACCAGTGGCGGTGACGATGATGTCGGCGTCGAGCTGTTGGCCGGATTTAAGCAAGATGCCGTCTTCAGTGAAGGTGTCGATGTGATCGGTGACGACGGAGACGCGGCCCGCGCGCATCGCGTTGAAAAGATCGGCGTCGGGGACAAAGCAAAGGCGCTGGTCCCACGGGTTGTAGCGGGGCGTGAAATGCGCCGGGTCGTATTTCTCGTCGAGGTGTTTGCGCACACCGCGCGCGATCATCCACTTGAACAACTCCGGCCGCTTGCGCGCGAGGTTGTAAAAGAAGATTGTGAAGAGGACGTTTTTCCAGCGCGCGGCGGCGTATGCGAGCCGATCCGGAAGACAACGACGTATCAGGGTCGCGAACTTGTCGTTCGCCGGCCTGGCGACAATGTAGCTCGGCGAGCGCTGGAGCATGGTGACGTGTTTTGCGCGTTCGGCCATTGCGGGCACGACGGTGACAGCGGTCGCGCCGCTGCCGATCACGATCACGCGTTTGTTGGTGTAATCGAGATCTTGCGGCCACTGCTGCGGATGAACGAGGGTTCCTTTGAATCGTTCAACGCCGCGCCATTCAGGTGTGTAGCCGCTCGTGTAGTCGTAGTAGCCGGTACAGAGATAGAGGAAGTTGCACGTGAACTTGACGACCGGATTGTCGTCTCCGTTCTCGCTGCCGCTGGGCCCGGTTTCGACTTCAACTGTCCAACGCGCTTCGTTTGAAGACCATGAGGCGCGTCGCACGCGATGGTTGTAGCGAATCGTTTTGTCTACCTGAAACTCGGCGGCGGTGTCGCGGATGTAATTAAGGATCGCCGGCCCATCAGCCATAACCTTCGACTCGCGCCACGGCCGGAAACGATAACCGAGCGTAAACATATCGGAGTCGGAGCGCACGCCTGGGTAGCGAAACAAATCCCAGGTCCCGCCGATCGCCTCGCGACCTTCGAAGACGACGAAGCTCTTGTCGGGGCACTCCATCTTCAGATGACAGGCACCCCCAATTCCCGAAAGCCCCGCGCCTACGATGATGACGTCAACGTGTTCCAACTTCGCCCTCTCGTACCAACTTCAAACGCGACGGTACTAGCGAGGTATGGCACTGTCAACCAGAACATCTGGGTGTTTGCTCAGTTTCCATTGAACCCCACCACCATCAGGCATAGAATGCCGCCACCCTCTCAAATTCTTTTCGGAGGTCCAACATGAAAGCAAAAACGATTGCTTTAACCATCTCCCTCGTTTTTGTGAGCGTGGCGCTGGGGTTTCAGGATAATCCTCACATGGGGACCTGGAAACTCGATGAAGCCAAGTCAAAGTTTGCAGGAAAAACGAGGAACAACACTGTGGTTTATGAAGCGGCTGGTGATCAGATCAAGGTCACGGTCGATGGAGTTGATGAGAACGGCGGCGCCATTCACCACGAATGGACTGGTAAGTTTGACGGCAAAGATTATCCCGTAACCGGCGACGCCGGCTCCGACATGCGCTCTTACCGGATGGTCGACAAGCACACGCTGTCGATCGCCGCCAAGAAAGGTGGCAAAGAGACGCTCACGGGACGCATCGTCGTGTCAAACGACGGCAAGACGCGAACGGTCACCACGACCGGAACGGATTCGCAAGGCAAGAAAGTCACGAACGTTGCGGTCTACGACAAACAGAGCTAAGCCAGTTAGCTGGCTCGCGTGAACCAAATGCCCTCTCGCGCCCGACGCGGGAGGGCATCTGCATAAACGGGCAATCAATCATTCAATAAACGGCGCGACGATTACGCCACTTCGCGCGCCAATACGATCTCTTCCTCGACTAAAGGAGCAGGCTTCGGCGGGCGTTTCGTGGCAGTTGAGGTCATAAACGGC
The DNA here is from genome assembly GCA_036276375.1 of Pyrinomonadaceae bacterium. Lineage (GTDB taxonomy): Bacteria > Acidobacteriota > Blastocatellia > Pyrinomonadales > Pyrinomonadaceae > PSRF01. The sequence continues at coordinate 5,459 of DASUOZ010000607.1, forward strand.
CGCTCACATAAACGGAAGAACAACCACGCAAACACCACCGACACCGGTACGAGTACCAACAACGCGATAGAGCGGATGTGCAGTTGTGTGAAGCCGAACCAGTACCAGTGCATCAGCACAAACGAGTGAGTCAGGTACAGTGAATACGAGATGAGCCCGACTGACGCGAGCGTTGGAATCAGACG
>DASUOZ010000608.1:0-3514 GCA_036276375.1 Pyrinomonadaceae bacterium
AGCGAGGCTCCGCAGCGAACGATCACTGTCAAGACTGAGTTGTACGATGTGACTTTCGATACGCGCGGCGCCGAACCGATCAGTTGGATCATCAAGAAAAACAAGAACAGCCAGGGATCGGGTGAAATTTATTCAGTCGCCGGTCACAAGAGCGATAAGAAGCCACTCGAGTTGATATCGCCCGAAGGACTCAAGCGACAACCGCGTCTGGTTCCTCTGCAACTGCAGACGGGAGACGCGACGGTCGACTCGTTGCTCGCGTCGTCAACTTATCGCGTCGAGGGCGCTGACGTTTCGAATGGCAACGTCGAGCTGAACCTGGCTGCGGGGGAGACGAAGCAACTCACGTTTGTGCTCGAGGGCAACGGTCTCCAGGTCAGAAAAACGATCAGCTTCAACGCGGATCAGTATCAAACGGGTCTTTCAGTGCAGGTCAAGCGCGGTGACGCGCTCGTTCCCCAATTGAAAGCGACCATCGGTCCGAGTATCGGCGATCAGGGAATCACTCACCATACGTTCTATTCAGTCGCTCCCGAGGCTGTGTCTTACGTCAACAAAAAGCTCGAGCGACACCTGGCGGCCTCGATCAACGGAAACAGCAGCAGTCCGGATCGACTGGTTTTGAATGGGCCAGTGGATTGGGCCGGTGTGGCTGACACCTATTTCGCGATGGTAGCCGTGCCACCGAAAGAGGTTGAGGGACTTGAGTATCGAACCGTTGCTTATGAGCACAAGCCAAATGGCGGCGCCGCGGAAAAATGGTACCTGATTACGGCCTTTGTACCCGTGCCGGCCGACGGCTCGTCGATGGTCATTTATGCCGGTCCAAAGGATCACTATCTGCTCACCAATGCCAGTGAGTTGATTAGCAAGACCGTTGAGCGACCGGTCGATCTCGATGGTTTGATCGATTACGGTTTTCTCGGTTGGTTGTCGCGCCCTCTTGCTGTGCCGATCCTCGAAGCGATCACTTATCTTTACAAGCTAACGAACAGTTACGGCCTCGCCATCATTCTCTTTACGATCGTTATCTACTCGCTCTTCTTCCCGTTGAAGTGGCGTTCTTCAAAGGCGATGAAGAAGGCCCAAAAGCTCGCGCCGGCGATGAAGGAGTTGCAAGAGAAGATCAAGGGAATGAAGCAGAACGATCCGCGTCTGAAAGAGTTGCAGATGGAGCAACTCCGCCTGATGAAGGAAGGCAATCCGCTCGGAGGCTGTTTGCCTTTGCTCATCCAGATGCCGTTTCTGTTCGCTTTGTATCGCGCGATCACCATCTCGCTTGACTTTCGCCAGGCGAGCTTCTTGTGGATTCCTGATCTTTCGGCCGCTGAGCCATACCTGATTCACATCCTGCCGATACTGATGACCGGTACGATGGTGGTGCTACAATGGATGACCCCGGCGCCCTCCGCGGATCCGTTGCAACGAAAAATGATGGCGATCGGCATGCCGCTCTTCATGCTTTACATTTTGTGGAGCGCGCCGTCGGGTTTGGTTTTGTACTGGCTCGTGGGTAACATCGTCGGGTTTACGCAACAGTTCTTCATCAATCGTTGGACCAAGACGGACGACGACGAAGTGAAAACACCGCCGCCGGCGAAGAAAATACCGCGAAAGAAGCGGGTGGATTCGGCCACGGCGGGAACGTAGAACGATAATGAGTGAAGTTACGCAACAGGCAGCGCAGTATCTCGAAGACGTGTTTGTCGCCACGGGTCTACAGTTGCGAGTAGCCGTGAAGCAAGGCGTTGCCGGCGAGGTGTTGGATATCGAAGGCAAAGATTCCGAACTGCTGCAAGCTCAAACTGGTGAACTGCTGGAGGCGTTGCAACACCTCATCAATCAGGTTTTTGGCCGCAGCCTTACAGGGGGCGCGCGACTCGTTTGTGACGTCAACGGATTTCGTGCCACGCGCGAAGCTGAACTTCAAGCGATGGCAAATCTTGCGGCGAATCGCGTGCGCCAAACCGGTATGGCGTTTACGTTTGAACCGATGAGCGCCAACGAACGACGCATCATTCACCTGACACTTGCAGACAGCGAGGATTTGTCGACCGAGTCGATCGGCGAAGGCTCGGATCGTAAGTTGAGAATCATGCGCAAGAGTTCTGCGCCCAGGAACTCGTAAAAGAGCCGACCCACCAGCTCGTTAGTTCTCCCTACAATTTGTGATGAGTACTGTCGTTGCACTATCCACTCCAAGGGGCCGCGGCGCCCTTGCCGTAATTCGTTTGAGTGGGCTACGCGCGCTTGAAATCGCGCACCGAATGGCACGCATCGACGCTTTTGAACCGAGGCGAGCAACGCTGACGAAGTTGCAAGCCGGTGAGGAAGAGTTGGACCAGGTGCTGGTCACGTGTTTTCCCGCGCCGCACTCGCTAACCGGGGAAGACGTTGTCGAGATTAGTTGTCACGGATCGCCGGCGATCGTCCGGCGCATCATCGATGCGACGCTCGTGGCAGGCGCGACGCTGGCGGGACCGGGAGAGTTTACGCTTCGTGCGTTGACGAACGGAAAGATCAACCTGGCCCAGGCGGAAGCGATTCGAGATCTGATCGCGGCGCAGACTGACGCTGCGGTCAAACAAGCGGCGCGGCAGTTGAATGGAGAATTATCGAAGACACTCGATCCGTTCAAAGAAAAGTTGGTCCATGTGATTGTGTTGTTGGAATCAGCGCTCGAGTTTGTTGAAGATGATTTGCCCGCGCCGCAGGTGAATCACATTGAGGAGATACTTGATTCCGTAATCGACGGTGTTGAACGACTGAGTCGAAGTTATAGTGCAGGCCGGTTGTTGCAAGATGGTGCCCGGATCGCGATTACGGGCCGACCAAATGTCGGTAAGTCTAGTCTTTTCAATAGCTTAGTGCGAAGCGAACGAGCGATCGTGACAGATGTTCCGGGAACGACAAGAGACACGCTTTCGGAAGCGATCGACATCGGCGGCGTGCCGGTTGTGCTGACGGACACAGCGGGTCTGCGCGAGACGAGTGACAACGTTGAATCGCTCGGAATCCAGCGAACGCATCGCGCAATGGGTGATGCAGATCTCGTCCTGCTCGTACTCGATGGTTCGAGCGAGGTTGGACCAGAGGACGAGGTGTTACTGAAGCAGACTGCCGATGCTCGTCGTATCGTGGTGCTGAACAAGAGTGACTTACCACGCTTCGGATCGTTGACTCGTTGTGTTAATGAGCTTGAAGCGATTAATGTATCGGCGCGAACCGGAGCAGGTCTGCCGGCACTGCACAGTGCAATCCTGACGAAGCTCAATAGCGCCGGAGCTGAAAACGGCAGTTTACTGATCACGAATGCGCGGCACTATGATTTGCTGCGCAGTGCCAAGCGAGAGTTGGAGACTGCGCGCGTGTGCTTTCGGGATCGTCACAGTGAGGAATTGGTACTGGCTCCGCTCCACAACGCCTTAAGGTTGCTGGGGCAGATCACCGGTGAAACCACGACCGAAGATATACTTTCGGAAATCTTCGCGACGTTTTGTATTGGGAAGTAGTG
>DASUOZ010000609.1:0-10191 GCA_036276375.1 Pyrinomonadaceae bacterium
AACCACTTTGCGAAGTTACGCACGAAACATTTGCACCAGGCGTTTGCTCGCTGGAGTGAATGGGAAGCTCATGATTCGAGCGGCAAGTTGCGGGTAGCCGTGAGTCAGCCCGCTCAAACGGAACCAGCGACTGAAGTGGAAGCTGCGGCGCAACCAGAACCTTCAGTGGAGCAGGGAACTACTCCGTTGCCGGTGCCGGATGATCAAGTGGCCGGCGAACAGATGCGGCAGGCTTTGTAACCGTGCGAGAGGGCTTCGGAAGCCGAAGCGAAGGTGACCATGTTCGCGGCGGAGATCTGTTCTACGTATTCGCAGTCTTCCGCGTGATAGATCCCCAGCACGCGATTGCCGACGATCGGTTGCGGCGGCTTGGATGGCTGCGTTGGTAGTGGGTAAACGTGCGTAACCGTTTGCCACGCAAGCGGACTCTTCCGCGGGGCAGCGGCCGCCGGCAGCGCACTGTGTGACGTTGCTTGTTTCAGTCGTGCGACTCGCGCCAGTTCACTCGCTTTGTAAGCGCCCCAGATTATGGCCCACAGCGTCATCGCGATCGTGGCTACCACAAAACCAAGCGTAAAACCTAAGCCGCTAAACTGAAACAGAACGTATGCGCCCCAGTACCACCAGAAAAAGTACTGGCGGAAGAACTCCCACGCATACGCGAACGTGTTCTCCATGACTTTCGTTGGGTCACGTGGGACGAGCGCCGCTGAACCGGGTGCGGCGGCACTGAAAACGGATTGGACCGTCGGCGACCCCGGTGAACTCGGAAGCGGACGATCCTTCGTTTTCTCCTGCCACGGCGACCAGCGCGCCGTTCGGTTATCAGCAACAGCTTCCGAGCGCGCTACTTCGCGCGTCTTTGTCTCTGTCTCGAGATCGGCGGGCGCCGTCATCCACGCAGGCAAACGCGACGGCGCATGCACGAGCTCCAACAGACGCGGAACGGAATGCGGTGGCCCCGACGCCGCGTTGGCCAGAACGTCAGCCAGCCGGTTGTGCTCTGGTCCGATCTCTCTGATCTTCGCGAAGAGTGTTGACGTTGACGGATCCTGAAAGTCGGCTTTCGTAAACAACAGGTTCTCGTCGTGGTGCTCCTGCCAAAGCGCGGGACGCTCCGCGAGTGCCAACAGAGACAGGTAAATCGCCAGTGACGAGAAATTGTCGAGACTCTTATCGAAGTGTTGCGCTGTCCTTTGCGGATGCTGGTAATGCTGATGACCGACTTCAGACGCCGGCCATCCTTCCATCGTCGGCACGTAGATGCCGTCGTGATCGATCAGGCGCAGTTGTCCGTGTTCGACGATGACGTTGCCGTGCTGAAGGTCGCCGTGCGCGACGCCGGATGCTTCCAACGCGCTTACGACTCGCAACCATTCCTCCGAGAGGTGAAGGAGCACGTCACGCCGTTCGAGCATGTCGCCAACATACAGGTCGAGTGTCGGCCCCTCGAGCCACTTCATAAACAGAATCGGATATCTCTGTCCGCCGACCAGAATCCCTTCGGGTGCGTACCTGAAATCCGACAGGCACGGCACGGGCAAAGACTGAACGTGATCCTGGATCGCACGGTAGCGCTGATCGCGGTCGCCGAGGTAGCCGCGGAAACACCGTACGGCGTAGTCGCCATGGCCGTTCGTGGACTTGAGTTTGTAGACGTATGCAAACTGGCCCGAAGTGACGATAGGCATTCCCAGACGGTCAACGGCCGGCATCGTGTTTTGCAAAACAGGGCTTGCGAAACACACCGCGGGGCACTGGATGACCTCGGTGAAGTGTCTGGCCGATGGCCAGTATCTGGTGGGGACGTGCCCGGACTGCGAAGGCGAGGCTACCACTAGCTGATACTCCGCTGCTGAAGTTCGACGCGTATTACCGCGATATCGTCGTCTCTTATTCTGCCAGCGTGCCGCTCATTCGCAAAGAATTTTGCGGCGTCGAGCTCGCTGTTGTCCCGCAGAATGTCGGAAAAGTCGTTCTGCTCGAACCGTTCGAGGTACCAGGCGGCCGCGGCGTCGGAAACGAGAAACAGTATGTCGTTGGTCTCGCAGCGGCCTGACTCGATGACGAGTGAATCGGCGCTGTTTTTATAATGCGCCCGGTCGGAAGCCACCAGCAGCGGCGCACTGTTGAAGCTCGCGGACTTCGTAACCGGAAAACTCTTTAGCAGCGCTCCTTCACGGCAATGCAACAGGCACGCGTCACCAAGCGCGATCGCTTTCCAGGAAGGCGCGTCGCTCATCAAGTCCAGTTCCAGGCCGACGAAAGCCGCAAACGAGCCTTTGCGTGCTTTTTCTTCCGCGTACCAGGGCAGTGTCAACTGATTCCACGAAGCATGTAGCGCCAGTCCTTCACTGGCGACCCACTCGTGAAATGTTTGGGACGTTAACGCCGAGTCACTGCGCACCCAATTTTCGGCCAAACGTTGCGCCCAGTTGCGCGCGTCAAAAGCCTCGGTCGCACCGTCGGCCACGGCGAAGCGGCAGTTTTGCTCGTCGATGCCGATGAAGTCTTCACACTCAGACGAGTCGAAGCCCGACTTGGGCAACAGAACCTGTTGCGTTCGCAACTCCCAACCGGCGCTCTGTTTGACAGAACTCATTCAGGCTCCGTGATCTCGTCCATCCAGCGGTAAGGCGTCATGCCCGTAAGGCTCGTGCCGATCTCATAGAACTGTACGATGGAAGAAGGGTCGCCGTTGAATACAAATCCTCGCGATCCTTCGACAGTATGAACGCCGAGTTGTGCGGCGGCGGCTAAAAAGCCTGCGGGTAAGGCGCTCGAAATTTTGAACAACGTGCGCGCAAATCCGTCCGGCAGCAGGCTTTCGTCGCTCGGATATTCGACCTTCGCGGCACGTCGCGATGAGATGTGGCAGTTGAATAACAACACCCGGCCATCGTCTGTTCCAAGCGACATGATCTCCTGTCCGATGTCGTACGGCTCGCCGTCGCTCGATTCGCCGTCCGTAAGATGCAACACCGTCGGTGGAAACCCGCGCGGGTGTTGGACCAACCACCGTTCCAGCAGTTGCTTCACTCGCGACAGTGCTTCACACATCGGCGTCTTTCCATCGGCAGTCGGGTGAATCCAAACCGGAAAACGCACCGGAATTTCAACCCAGCCGGCCGCGCCGTCTGAAACTCGCTTGTAGCTGCTTTTGATTTGCAGCGGATGATCGGCAACGTCGGCGATCGGGACGATTTCGCGTGACGCAAGCGGGCCCCCAAACGCGCTCCATACCTGCCGTCCATAACCGAGTACGGCGACGTGATAGTAGTTCCTGACTTCCTCGGTTTTTGTGCAACGAATAACAAGATCGTGCAGCGTGTGGTTCACCACTTCCGCGACGAAGTCGGCTTTCTTTCGCGCGGAGTCGCCGCTGAACGGGTCAGACATCGAGGCGGATTGATCGATCAGGAGAATGACACAAGTTGGGTTTGCGCGCGTGATCTGGGCTGAATACATTTCGTCTATTTATTTCAACGACAAGACAGTGTAATTGGCGGCATCGGGCTTTCGCGACAAGCCTAAATACAAAACCAGGGACAGGACCGTAAACAAGTGCTCGAACACGTCTGACATGATCGATGCGACTACGGTAACGGGAAACAAGTTCACCATTCCGATGACGAATCCGCAAATAGCAGCAGCGACCAGCATGATGATTCCCAGGACAATGTACACCACGAGAATCTCGAGCCGGTGTCCTTTCGTCAGTGCCAGGCTGCGAGCGAAGATCTCGTTTATCGAACCTCCCTCCAGCACGGCGATCGGGTAAACGACCGCAAACGAAAGGGTAACGATGATACCCGGAATAACACACAACGCGTAGCCGAGCGCCTGAAACACTCCCGCGATGAACGCGCAGATACTGAGTTTGAAGATCTTGGTCAAGCCCCAACGGTACGACTCCTGGATACCCGCCGCCTCACCCGTCTGGAGAAGTTTGAACAACGAATAGATCAGCGGCGCCGTAACTAAAACCTTGCACGCGGCCCCCAACAGAAATGACCAGGCTGTTACTTCCCACTGATCACCGACGTCTCCAGCGTTGAGCGCCGACATGATCTCAAAAGGCGCGACAATCACGACTACGATTGTCGTGATCAGCCAAAGGTTTCCGAAAAAGAGATTGAGAGTTTCGCGGAGTGCCGTCGGAATGCTGAAAGGCTCAATCCCCGGCACCGGCTGATCCGGATCGAGCACAGGTTGCCACTGAATCTGGTCTTGTCTGTCAAAGGATGATCGGAGAGTCAGGTCGCCGCCACAGATCACGCAAAACGGCTCGGCAGTTTCAGCAACGGTCCCGCAGTACCCGCATTTAGTATCTAACATGAGGTTCTCTTTTCAGTTCATCGCAGGCGCAATGATCTTCCGGGCGGTCTGAATGTTACCTCACAGCGTTGCAAGGTTCCTGTGAAGCGTGAGTAACGAGGCAAGTCGCCTGCAAAATCTAACGCAAAGATGGTCGTGAGGACAAGCGCCATACATGACAATCCCATCGCCAAATACAGCGACTACCCGATTGCTGATTTGCCAAACAATTGATTGGATCACAGACGTGAAAACATCTCCCGGCGGTGCAAAGCGGTCCCACGTGAAAGAAGCGAAGCCTTGTGCGCCCGACGACAAGGAGGCGACCGGTGTGAGCGAAGGAGGTTTTCGTCAGGCGTTTGATAATGCGCCGATCGGGATGGCCGTGATTGATTTCGATTTCCGCTTTCGGCGCGTGAACGCCTCCCTCTGCCGCGCGCTCGGTTATACCCCCGCCGAACTCGTCCAACAACGCCTGGAAGACGTCACCCATGCTGACGACGTCAAACGAGGAGCTGCTCTGACACAGCGACTCCTGCGCGGTGAAATCCCGAGTTACCGGGTAGAAAAACGTTTCATCCGGCGCGACGGCACTCTCGCATGGCTTGATGTGACTGCCGTGCTGATGCGCGACGACGATGGCGTGCCACTTTACGGCCTCGCGATGGTTGAAGACATCACCGACCGCAAGCGTGCGGAGGAAGCACTGCGTGCCAGCGAAGAGCGGTATCGTTCGTTTGTGGTGAACAGCTCCGAGGGCATCTGGCGCCTCGACGTCGAGGAGCCGATCGACGTCAAACTTTCCGCCGAGGAACAGATCAGTTTGTTCTACAAGTATGGTTATCTCGGGGAATGCAACGACGCGATGGCGCGCATGCATGGTTACCACCGCGCGGATGACGTGCTGGGCCTGCGTTTCGGCGATTCGAAATTTATTTCCCATCCCGCCAGCACGACCACGATGCGAAAACTGATTGCCAGTAACTACCGTTTACTCGATCTGGAAACAGCGCAATTCGACAAGCACGGCGGCACTCGATACTTCTCCAGCAACCTCATCGGCATCATCGTCAACGGCATGTTGCTGCGCATTTGGGGCGTGCAAAGAGATCAAACCGAACTAAGAACGACGGCGCTTAAACTCGAACACTCGCATCAGCAGTCGCGCCAACTCTCCGGATACCTGCAAACGCTACGCGAAAAAGAGAAGGCCAACCTCTCGCGCGAGCTACACGACACGATCGGACAAGCACTCGCGAGTATCAAAATCCAAACGGCGTTGCTCAGGAAAAACATTACTTCAACAGGCCAGGTCGACGTGGACCACGTGGCCCAGGTGCTCGACGAGATCGCGCGCTCGATCGACGAAACAGCACGCTCCGTGAAAGCTATCTCGACTGAGCTCCGTCCGGGCGTGCTCGATAAGTTTGGTCTGGCGGCAGCGATCGAGTGGCAGTGTGAAGAAATCTCACGGCGGCTGAAGATCGACTGTAAGGCGAGCGTGCCGCCGGAGGAATTGCAGCTACCGGCAGAGATCTCAACGGCTCTCTTCCGTATTCTTCAGGAGGCGCTGACTAACGTCGCCGTACACGCAAACGCCGACGCGGTTATCGTGGATCTCAAGGTCAGCGAGTCAACCGTGTCGCTGGAGATTACCGACAACGGCAGAGGCATCACGAATGAAGAGATCAAAGCACCAAACTCACTCGGACTCTTGGGAATGCGCGAGCGCGTCGAGTTTCTGAAAGGCTCATTCAGTGTCTCAGGCGCACCCGGCCGCGGCACAACGGTACGCGCGACGTTCAACCTCAGAACCGGTACTCACGAAGCACTTGGAGACTGATATGACTAGTGTCCTCATTGTTGACGACCATCCGATAGTCAGGCGCGGCTTGATGCAAGTGCTCCAGGACGAGCCCGATTTTTCCATTATCGAAGCCGGGACCGCGCGGGAAGCCCTGGGCTACATCGGACAACAGCCTTTTGATCTGGTGATCGCCGACATCGATCTACCCGGCATAAACGGCATCGAGCTGCTGAAGACGATCAAGCAACAGGACAAGAAGACTCCGGTCCTGATGTTGAGCGTCTATCCGGAGGATCAGGTGGCCGTGAGAGTGTTGCGAGCCGGAGCTTCGGGCTTTTTGTCAAAAGAGGCAGCGCCGGAACAGCTCGTAGTGGCGATCAGAAAGATTCTCGACGGCGGCAAACACATCAGTGAGAGAGTCGCAGATTTGCTCGTCATGCATCTCGGTGAATCGGGCGAAAGAAACCTGCACGAGAAACTCTCAGACCGTGAGTTTCAGATCCTGTCGCTGTTTGGAGAAGGGAAGACCGTCAAGCAGATTGCCGAGAGTTTATCGTTGAGCGTGCCGACGGTGAGCACGTATCGCGCGCGCATACTCAACAAGATGGAGATGAAAAGCACCGCGGAGCTCGTCCGCTACGCCATTCAGAATCGCCTCTCGAATCCCAAGTAAGTCTTAGACCAGCAGCCTCGCCAACTCAGTCACGATTCGGCTGGCTTACCACACGCAGATGCCGCGGCCCACGCAACCAGCATTGTTCTTAGCCTCCTACTTCGTCATGGGGCGTTCGTGAGCATTTGACGTGTGCAACACGACAAAGCGCCACTGCCCGTTTTGCTTCGCGACAGTGCCGGATACGTTCAGCGTGTATTCGCGGGTCTTGCCTTGCAGCGAGTCTTTCGCGTTACAGGTCGCGGCGAGCCACGCCATCGTGCCGGCGTCGTCAGCGCCCGCACTCTTCCAGTTATTGCAATCGGTTTGCAGCGTACCCGGATCATAGTCTTTGAAGATCGCGGTGTAGGCTGCCCTGATTTCCTGCGTCCCCATCCAGCGCTCCTCTGCGCCCGTGCCCAACATCACTGTGTTCCCGTCAGTGGAAAAGGTGTTCATCAAGGCATCGAGGTTCTTGTCGCTCAGCGCTTTGTCGTGCGCCGCCAGCACCGCACGAATCTCGTCGATATTTGGCTTGGCTTCAGTCCTCGCTTCGGACCTCTCGGCTGTGGTCGCGCTGGTGGTTCCGGCGGTTGCTTGTCGGTTTGTTGCCGCGCGCTGGCACGCGGCTGTAGCGGCAATCAACAAGAGAACAAAACAGAGTCGTGGTTGCATAAGCAGGTTTCCTTTGATTTTTTTGTACCAGCGACCGATGTGCGACTGGCAGTCGTAAGCCATCCGCGCCCAGAACGTTCACAGCTTAAGCTTCGCCCCGAGCACGATCCCATTCATCGCCGTTTTGAAAACAAATCCCTCGTCGACATAGTCGGCGCGCAGATAGCGATAACCTCCAACGAGCGCGATACGCGGTTTGAGCTGGAACCCGGCGCCGCCGAACGCCTGCCCAGTGAAATCGGAACCAACGCCAAAGCCGCCCACGTCGAACTTCCCGGTCACAAAAACTCGCGGCGAGAGATTCGCGGTTGCGCGTGCGCCGATGACCGGATCGGCCCAGGTCTTGCTCTCTTCTACATCGACGAGCGGCAGGATTCGTGGTTGAAACGTCAGGTGAGGCTTTACGTGCCAGATGCGCACGCCCGCCAGCAGATCGATCGTGCCGCGCTCGCGTCTGACGACGCGATACCCAAACTCCGGATCGATAATCGTTTCCTTCACCTCAACGTCGATGTCTGAAAAGAAAGGACTCGGCGTAACTCTCTTTCCGGACAACGACATGTACATCGCATCGGTAAGAATCAACCAATTTCCTTTGCGTGCTTCGAACGTGCCCATCAGCGCAAAGTCGAGGTTGCGGAAAATGTCGGGGAACCGCGCATTTACGCTCGCGGTTTGTCGCTGTACTCCGACAGTGCCTTTAAGTCCGGCGAAAAAGACGTAAGGGGTTACTGTGAACTCCCATTCCTCAGACAAGCTGGTCTGAGAACTGCTCGTCGTGTTGTTGTCCGTTTGCGCAGACGCTGAAACGGCGACGAGCGCCATGAGCAGAATTACGGTCGTAAGTTGTTGTTTGGTCATTTTTTGCTGATTGAGAAGCAGCAGTCCCTTGGACCACCGCTTTCGTTCCTCCTTCTCAGGGGCGATGAGAGTGCCTGCCAAATCTCACTAGTCTCGGAAAACAATGAGATGAATCGGCACCATCCAATGGTTTCCGTTCTTGTCGCAAGTCGTTTCAGCCTTCGCCCGGTTAATGGAAACGGCCGTCAGGCATAATCAGGTGAAGTCGGTATTTCGGCGGGAAAGACCCTGTAAGTAGCGCGAGGAAGTTTGCCCGGTCAGTAAATTTTCGGAGTTGTCGGGGGCCTACGTCAGAGCGTACACTGCCGTACAGTAATACAGACTTCGCAAAACGACTTAAGGTTAAGCATCCGCATCAGGTTCAGCCGGTTCCGCTCCCAACTTTAGGAATCTCAGACCGAGCAGATGTAAGAGTCTCTACTTAACGACTAAAGCCCAGAAACCTGAAGTTCCCCCTGGGGTTGCCAGTAGGTACAGTGCGGGTACCGAGGCGACGGAAGTATCGACGGACGTGTGGTTCGCCCCTGCGCACCCACCGATCGATTCGCACAAATCGCATTTATGAGATGTAACTCGTCGCATCTCGCTCGTCCCCTATATGCGATGGTGGTACTGCTCTACCACGCAGCATCGGCGGACTCTGCGCCTTTAAGCCTTCGGCGATCCACTCTACTGCCGGCTTCCATACAGCAAGATTTCTGGCAACCAAACAAGTGGCCCATCATCATCGCCGCGTTCGTGTTACTCACGATCCAGATTTTGTTGATCGTTGGTTTGTTACGTGAACGGCGTCGCAAGAAGTCGCTCGCTCGCTCGCCGGCGGAAGCAGCCCTGATCAAGAGTGAAGAGTTCAATCGACGCATCGTCGAGAGTAGCTCCGACTGTGTCAAGGTCCTGGATCTCGACGGCAATATCATCTACCTCAGTGAACAGGGACAGAAACTGCTCGAGGTCACACGCATCGACGCCTTACTCGGAACGTCGTGGATCAACTTGTGGAAGGGCGAGGAGCGGCAGAACGCGAAAGCAGCAGTCGAGACTGCACGGAATGGCGCCAGCGGATCGTTTCGTGGTTTTGGTCGGACACTTAAAGGCAAGCCGAAGTGGTGGCACACTGTGATCTCGCCGATGTATGGAACGAACGGAAATGTTGAGCGCCTGCTGGCCGTCTCGCGTGACATGACCGAGCACGAGCTCTCGCTTAGAGCCATTGAGCAAAGCGAAAAAAACCGGCGCCTCAGTGAAAGAGAGTTCTCAACGCTGGTCGAGAACTCTCCGGATGTGATCTGCCGTTTGGATCGCGACCTCAGATATATCTACGTCAGCCCCGCGCTGGAAACACTGACGGGCGTTCCGCTCGCGACGTTCCTCGGAAAAACTTCACGCGAGACAGTACCGCCGGGCTTCGACTGGGAAGGTTTTGAAGCTGTTTGCCGGGTTGCAATCGAATCCAAAAGGCTCGCTCAACAGTCGTTTTCTTACAACGAGCGCCACTACTCGACGCGCGCAATTCCCGAGCTCTCGGCTGACGGTACGGTCGAATCAGTGATGACGATCACCGAAGACATGACTGACCGGATTCGCTCCGAACAGGAACTGGTACAACTCACGGTTCGCCTTTTTGACATTCAGGACCAGGAACGGCGCCGGATTGCGCGTGAACTTCACGACGGCACCGCCCAGAACCTGTTCGCTATCTCTATGAATTTGCAGAAGATGAATCATCCGAGTTCAGCAACGCACGAGCTCGGACCGCTGGTGTCCGAGTGCCAGGCGCTTAGCGAACAGTCGCTCAAGGAGATTCGCACCCTCTCTTACCTGCTCCATCCGCCCCTGTTAGATCATACAGGTCTGGTATCGGCGCTCCAGTGGTATGTTG
>DASUOZ010000610.1:0-4539 GCA_036276375.1 Pyrinomonadaceae bacterium
GGTGTACTTGCCGGCGGAAGTCGAAAACAGATGAAAAGCGCCGATGTGGCGCGCCAGCGTAAAGGGCGAAACCTCCTCGTCCGCACGGTTCGAGTAAGCGGGAGCCGCCGCGGACCCGGTCACCAAAATCGCCAGGCAGACTACGACCAGGTTTTTCATAACTTGTTTCTCCTTTGACGGGGCGGTGAGGTATAGTCAGTCTACTACACTGGGGACGAAGTGGATAGACGGCGACTCGAGCAGATTGAGAAATACGTGCTGGCCTTCTTTCACGGCCAGGGGCGGTCGCACATTCTGGCGAAAGAGCTATTCGCCGGCACTAGTGAGTTTGCCAACGCCGATATAGTAAGGGCGCTGGAAGACCTCGAAAAAACCCAGCGTCTGCTCATGCGCCACACTCAAGAGGGTAACGATTACGTTTCGTTAACGCCTCAGGGCGCCGCCAGCATCGGCCTCGAACACGTCGACCTCGATGCTAGTTCGCCCATGCCGCATCCTCCGAAGAGTGCGACCTAAAACAGCCGGTTCCTTAAAGCAATGGTTTGCGTTCGTCGACAAAACGCGCTGATTTTGCTGCTCGTTCTTGTGCTCGCGCTGCTTGTGCTCGCAATGCCTGTCGTGGCGCAGGAGAAGGACGCGCGCGTGCGGTCGGCTCATGCGGGCAGTGCTTTGGCGGAAATACGGGACAAGCAACGGGCTTTGCTCGTGGTCTTTCGATCGCGTGTGGTCGATGCGACGGGCAACGAACGGGCGATCATTGACGACGTGCTGAAGGCAAACCCGGAACCGAGAGGGCGTTTTCGTTGGGTACACGCGCAGATCGCTCGCAAGCTCGACAAGTACAAGCGGAAGTACCGCAGTACATTTCCGGCCGAGGGATTTGCGGACGCAGACTACGTGATCTATTTCAACGTACTTGAGTTTCGCCGGATTCTGGACGCGGTTTATGCCTACGGTGAGTTGTTTGTAATCGTGAAGGGCTCGCCCGAGGAACTTAGACCGCCGCGTGTGGTCTGGCGGGCCAACAAGATTCTCTTTGCGGAGGACGCGATCGGCAATCTCATCAAAGAGCTCAAAGCCGTCCGCGGCGAAATTTGAGTTGAACCGCGCCGCAGGCGGTACACAACGCCGCAGGCGGTAACACCAACGCCGGCGTTGACCAGTTTTGCGCGCGCCCTTCGGCGTTGACCAGTTTTTTGCAACGCGCCGTGAATCGTGACGTGTAAGCGTCGTCTTGAAACTTTTGCTGGCTCGGGTTCACTAACTAACCATGTTCCTGCGTTGCGCAATCCTCCTCTGCGCCATCGCTGTGCCCATCGCGGCTCAGCAAACCACCGCTTCGCTCAAAGGCACCGTCACGGACCAACTCGATAGTCTCGTCGTCGGCGCCACCGTCACCGTAAAAAACGCCAACGGCGTCGTGACCAGCGCCACCACTAACTCCTCAGGCGTTTACGAGTTCCGCCGGCTCGCTCCCGGTACTTACGACCTGAAGATCATCGCGCCCGGTTTCACCGTCTACGACGAGAAGTCGATCGAAATCAAGGCTCGCGAAAGCCACACACTCAACGCTCAACTCACCGTCGCTTTTGAAGACCAACAGGTCACCGTAGACGATCGCAACATCAGCACCGACTCCGACAACAACGCCGGCGCCGTCGTTCTACGCGGCCGCGATCTCGAAGCACTGCCAAACGATCCGCAAGCCCTGTTGGCTGCGTTGCAAGCTTTGGCGGGCCCGACCGATCCCGAGGGCGGCGGTGCACAAGTGAAAGTGGACGGCTTTTCAAACGGACAGATGCCGCCGAAAGAAGCGATTCGCGAAGTGCGCGTGAACAACAATCCGTGGTCCGCCGAGAACGAATTCCCCGGCTGGGGCGGCATCGAGATCTTCACGCAGCCCGGCGCGGACAAGTGGCACGGCGCCGCCAGTTTCGATTTCAACGACGAAAGCCTGAACTCCCGTAACCCGTATACGACGTTCCGCGCGCCCTACCAGCAGCGCGCCTACCACCTGAATCTCAGTGGTCCAATCATCAAAAAGCGCGCTTCGTTCTCCGCGTTCTTCGGACGTTATCTCAGCGACGCCAACTCCGTCGTCAACGCGACCACACTCGATCTAGTGACACTCGAACCCGTCAGCGTAAACCAGTCGTTCGTGACGCCCCAAAAGAACACCTACGGCACCTTTCGCGGCGATCTCAAGCTCAACAAAAAGCACACGCTCGTCGGCAGAGTTAACTACAACGTTTCCACACAGGACTTGCAGGGCATCGGCGGATTCTCGCTGCCCACTCGCGCGTACCGCGGGCAGCGCCGCAACTTCATCCTGCAGATGACCGAGACCGCGGTGCTCAACGAAAAAACAGTCAACGAAACGCGCTTTCAGTGGATCCGGAATCGTTTCACGCAAACGAGTGTCTTGAACAGCTTCGCTCTGAACGTGCTCGACTCTTTTTCCGGCGGCGGCGCGCAGGTCGGTTCGTCGTCAAACCAGCAACAGCGGTTAGAATTGCAGAACTTCACGTCGTGGACCAGCGGCAATCATTTTCTGAAAGTCGGCGGCCGCATCAGACACGCGCACATCGACAGCATCTCACCGGGAAACTTCGGCGGCACTTACACCTTCGCGGGCGGGCCTGGTCCACTGCTCGACGAGAACGATCAGATCGTACCCGGCCCCGGCGGCCAACCGCAGCTCGTGCAGATCAGCAGTCTCGAACGTTATCGCCGCACGCTCGCGTTTCAACGCGCCGGAATGAGCCCCGCGGCGATCAGATTACTGGGCGGCGGCGCGACGCAGTTTTCTATTGCCGGCGGCGATCCGGAAGCCGATGTTAAGCAGTGGGACATCTCGTTCTACATCCAGGACGAGTGGAAAGTCAGACCAAACTTCACGCTTTCACCTGGTTTGCGTTACGAGAAGCAGAACAACGTCGACCACAGCTTCGACTTCGCGCCGCGCATCGCGTTCGCGTGGTCACCGGTGTTTGGAAAACCAAAAGCGGCCGAGCCGCCGGCGGCAAAACCGGCCGCGACGGCGACGAATACGACAGCACCGACGCCTGCTCCAGCGCCCGCACCAGCGGCCGCACCGCCGCCCGGTCCGCCAAAGACCGTAATCCGAGGCGCAGCGGGATACTTCTTCAGTCGCGTCTCCGAAGACATCACACTCCAATCGATCAGATTCGACGGCATTCACCAGCAACAGTTTCTCGTCACGGATCCGGCAGTGCTCAATCTCTTCCCGGTAGTGCCGCCAATCGATTTACTCGACGCGTTTGAGCAACCGCAGAGCCGGCGCATGAAGTCAGACGGTCTCCGTGCTTCGCGCTCCTTCCGTGCCATGTTCGCGCTGGAACGCCAGCTTCCCGCTAACATCAAACTCGCGATCACTTACTTCCACGGTCGCACTGACCGGCAACAACGCGTCGTGAATATCAACGCGCCACTCGGCGGAACGTTCATTCCGGGCCTGCCCAACAGCGGCGTGCGCCCGCTCGGCAACGAAGCCGGTAACATCTTCGAGTATCAGGCGACCGGCAAATCGATCGGCAACACACTCAGCGTCAACCTCAACGGCAACGTGAAGATGTTTACTTTCTGGGGCGGCTACAACCTGAACAAAACACGAAACACCGATAACGGACAGAGCGGCTCACCGTTTGACGCTTACGACTACAGTCGGGAGTGGGCGCGCACGCCTTTCGGTACGCTGAGCTTTGCTTACGGCGGCGGCAGTTATCAGGGACCACACGGTATCAGCATGAGCATGTTTACGATCGCCAGCTCAGGTCAACCGTTCAACATCACGATCGGCCGCGACCTCAACGGCGACACGTCCTTTAGCGAGCGTCCGGCGTTTGCCACAGACCTCAACAAACCCGGGGTCGTCGTCACACCGCTCGGTGCGTTTGATCCTAATCCCGCGCCGGGCCAGGAGATCATTCCGCGAAACTTCGGACGTGGTCCAGGCTTCGTCTCGGTGAACATGAACATCGCGAAAGTTTTCAAGTTTGGTCCGGCCATCGAACCGAAGGCGCCACCGCCGGGCGGACCATCGACAACGACGGCCGGCGCACCTGCTCCGGCCGCCCCGGCAGGCGCTGCGGCGAAACCTCCAGCCAAACCGCCGGTGCAGCGGCCATACTCTTTGGCGTTCTCCGCCAGCCTCAACAACCTCTTCAATCGCAACAATCAGGGCACTCCCGTCGGCAACATGTCCTCGCCTTACTTCTTGAGTTCCGCGTCAGGTTCAAATAGCTTCTTCTTCGGTCCGGGCGGCGGCTCGGGCGGTAATCGAACAATTACCCTAAGAGTAAGATTAAGTTTCTGACATTGTCGATTTTCGATTTTCGAGTTAGAAAGAGAACTCAGTCGCCGCACTCGACAATCGACAACCGACACTCGAAAATGACAACATGCTAACGCACATTGTGGTCTGGAAGTACCGCGCGGAAA
The DNA here is from genome assembly GCA_036276375.1 of Pyrinomonadaceae bacterium. Classification (GTDB taxonomy): domain Bacteria; phylum Acidobacteriota; class Blastocatellia; order Pyrinomonadales; family Pyrinomonadaceae; genus PSRF01. Next base: position 4,462 of record DASUOZ010000610.1, read on the forward strand.
CGGAGGAGTTTGCGCGCGAAGAACACGTCAAACTTTTGCGCAACCTGGCGACGATCATTCCGGAAGTACAGAGTCTAT
>DASUOZ010000611.1:0-5618 GCA_036276375.1 Pyrinomonadaceae bacterium
ATCAACAACACCAGTTCGGTCGTCATCAACGAAGCGATGGCGAAACGTTTCTGGCCGGGTGAAGATCCGGTCGGAAAACGGATCAGCACGGCAAACTCGACCGGACAACAAACTCAGTGGCAGACGATCGTGGGCGTCGTCGGCAGTGTTCGTCATCTCGGTCTCGACGTCGCGCCGCGACCTGAAATCTACTATCACACGAACACCTCTCCGGCATTTGGCCCCGTCGTTGTGATGCGCACCACCTCCGATCCGCAGCGACTCATCTCGATCGCGCGCGCGAAGGTGAAGGAAATTGATCCCAACGTGCCGATCTCAAACGTCAACACGATGGAACAACTCGTTGCGCAGTCGGTCGCGCAACGACGGTTCGGCATGTTTCTGGTCGGCATTTTCGCGGCGCTCGCGTTAGTGCTGGCGGTTGTCGGCATATACGGCGTGGTGAGTTACTCGGTGACGCAACGTACCAACGAGATTGGCGTACGCATGGCGCTCGGCGCGTCGGCAACCGACGTGTTGAGAATGGTGCTGAAGAACGGCATGACGCTGGCGCTAATCGGCGTCGGCATCGGGTTCGCGGGCGCGTTTGCGATGACTCGCCTGATGGCGGCGATGCTGTTCGAAGTGCGACCCACGGACGTCGCGACCTTTGCAATCGTCTCCGTTGGACTGATCGTTGTGGCTTTGTTAGCTTGTTACGTGCCCGCGCGCAGGGCGATGAAAGTCGACCCGCTGGTGGCGCTGAGATATGAGTAAAGCAGTAAAGCCACAGACTACCTATGCCTCGCATTCTGATCGCTGATGACCAAGCCGATGTTGTCGCCGCGTTGAGCCTGCTGCTGAAAGGCGAGCGCTTTCAGATCGAAAGCGCGTCGTCGCCTGCCGCGGTCGTCCGCGCGATCGACGCGCAGGAGTTTGACGTTGTCCTGATTGATCTCAACTACGCACGCGATACGACCTCCGGAAGCGAAGGTCTCGAGTTGCTCAGCAGGATTCGGGCGGTCGATCCGTCGCTGCCCGTGGTAGTGATGACTGCCTGGGGCAGCGTCGATCTCGCCGTGGAAGCGATGCGCCGTGGCGCCCGCGACTTCATTCAAAAACCCTGGGACAACGCGCGTTTGCTCGCCGTCTTGCGCACACAGGTCGAGCTCGCCGAAGCATTGCGACGGGGACGTAAGCTCGAAGCCGAGAACATTGCGCTGCGCGACAGTGTCACCGACGGCGAGTTGCCGCAGATCGTCGCTGAATCGCCGGCAATGAAATCCATCTTGAAGCTGGTCGAACGGATCGGCCCGGCGGATGCCAACGTTTTGATCACCGGCGAGAACGGCACCGGCAAGGAAGTGATCACGCGCGTGCTGCATTCGATCTCGTCGCGCCGTTCGAAGCCGCTGATCTCGCTGAACGCCGGCGCGTTGGCTGAAGGCGTGTTTGAAAGTGAACTGTTTGGTCACGTGCGCGGCGCGTTTACGGATGCGAAGAGCGATCGCGTCGGACGTTTCGAGCTGGCGGACGGCGGCACTTTGTTTCTCGACGAGATCGGAAACGTTCCGTTGAACCTGCAAGCGAAGCTGTTGCGCGTGATCGAGACCGGTGAATTCGAGCGCGTCGGTTCGTCCAAGACGCAGAAGGTCAACGTGCGTTTGTTGTCGGCTACAAACGCGGACCTGCACGCCGAGGTCGCGCAGGGAAAGTTTCGTCAGGATTTGTTGTTTCGACTGAACACGGTCGAGATTCGCCTGCCGCCGCTGCGAGATCGACTCGAAGACATTCCCGTGCTCGCGGAACACTTTCTCAAAATTCATCGTGAGCGCTATCGCCGCCCGATTCTCGGCTTCACACCCGAAGCACTCGAAGCCTTGCGGCATCATCTGTGGCCCGGCAACGTGCGCGAGTTGGACCATGTGATCGAGCGCGCGGTACTGATGAGCACCGGCAACTTGGTTACGGCGTTTGATTTGGCGCTGGAAGCGACGCCCGACGCGCGGCTGTCGGCGCGGTTGGAAGAGATGAGTCTGGAAGACGCCGAGCGGCTGTTGATCAAGAAAGCGCTGGCGCGTTTTGAAGGCAACGCAAACCGTGCGGCGGAAGCGTTGGGCCTTAGCCGCAGCGCGCTGTACCGCCGTTTGCAGAAATATGGATTAGGTTCTTAAGCCGCAAAGAGGCACAAAAGGAACAAGGCAGGTCTGTCCGTCACTCTCTCTTGCTTGTGCTTCTTGTGCCTCTTTGCGGCTATCATTAGGCCGTGAGTAAGCTTGAAAAGCCCACATCATTCTCCTCACTGGAGCCGCACGTCGGACGCGGCCGGCTCAAGTTTGAAGGGCGCGTCACGCTACTCTCGCTCGCCGCCGGCTTTCCCGCCGTCGGGCTGTGCGCGTTTCTGCTCTGGTACGACGGCTACTCCGCACAGGTGCAGTGGACCGTCGATCTGCTGCTCGTTCTGCTCTGGCTGGGCATTTCGTTCAATCTCAAGCAGCGCATCGTCCGGCCGCTGCAAACGCTCTCCAACATCCTCGCGGCCATTCGTGAAGGCGACTACTCGATTCGCGGGCGACGCGCGCTTTCGGGCGATGCGCTCGGTGAAGTCATGCTCGAAGTCAACGATCTCGGCCAGACGTTGCGCGAGCAACGGCTCGGCGCGATGGAAGCGACGGCGTTGTTGCGCACCGTGATGGCGGAAATCGACGTGGCCGTGTTTGCGTTTGACGGCGACCAACGGCTGCAACTCGTGAATCGCGCCGGCGAGAGATTGTTGGCCCAACCGTCGGCGCGGTTGCTGGGCCGTACGAGCGCGGAGCTCGGTTTATCGGAATGTTTGAATTGGCCCGCGGGCGAAGGACCGAAGACGATGCAGATGGTCTTTCCGGGCGGTGTGGGACGTTGGGACATACGGCGCAGCACGTTTCGCGAAGGCGGACAGCAACACCAGTTGCTCGTTTTGACGGATCTCAGCCAGACGTTGCGTGAAGAAGAGCGGACGGCGTGGCAGCGACTGTTGCGCGTGTTGGGCCATGAATTAAACAACTCGCTGGCGCCGATCAAGTCTGTGGCCGGCAGTCTCGCCGATCTGATCAAGCGTGATCCGGAACCGGCTGACTGGCGCGACGACATGCATCACGGACTGGCGGTGATCTCGTCGCGGGCGGATTCGCTGGCGCGCTTCGTCGAGTCGTATTCCAAGCTGGCGCGACTGCCGCCGCCACGGCTCGAGCCGTTGAAGATCGGAACGTTGGTGTCGCGGGTGGCGAGCCTGGAGACGCGCTTGCCGGTGCTGGTTGTTTCCGGGCCGGATGTGCTGGTGCGCGGTGACGACGTGCAGTTGGAACAGCTGCTGATCAATCTCGTGCGTAATGCGGTTGATGCGTCGATGGAGACGCATGGAAGAGTTGAGGTTGGGTGGCAGCAAAACAATGGAAACGTTGAGGTTTGGATACGCGATGAGGGGCCGGGGCTCGCGAGCACCGCGAACCTGTTTGTGCCGTTTTTTACGACGAAGGCGGAAGGATCGGGGATTGGGTTGGTGTTGTCGCGGCAGATTGCCGAAGCTCATGGTGGGACGTTGACGTTGGAGAATCGGCGGCAGTTTAGGGGCTGCGAGGCGCGGTTGCGGCTGCCGTTGTGAGCCACAAAAAGGCACAAGAGGCACAAGAAGCAGAAGGGATTTTGGCTAAGCTGTTTTGTGCTTCTTGTGCCTCTTGTGGCTAGGCTTTGCGCGCGGAGAAGCGGTAGATCGTTGTTGAGCGATAAGTCGCGCCTTTGCGCAAGGTTGTCGTCGGAAAGTTTGGTCTGTTTGGTGAGTCGGGATAGTGCTGCGTCTCGAGACAGAAACCTGAGCGCCGCGGATAGGGCTGACCGGATTTTCCCGGACGCGAGCCGTCGAGAAAGTTGCCCGTGTAGAACTGCACACCCGGTTCGGTGGTCCAAACTTCCATCACACGTCCAGTCGACGCTTCGTAAACCGACGCCGCCTGCCGCAGCACACCGTTGCGACCATTGATCACCCACGTGTGATCGTAACCGTTGCCGAATTTCAGTTGCTGATCGTCCTGGTTGATGCGCGCGCCGATAGCGTTGGCGGTAAGAAAATCGAAGGGCGTGCCCGCAACGCTTTTCAGTTCGCCTGTCGGAATCGAACCGGCGTCAGTGGGAACGAAGCGGCTGGCTTTGAGCACGACGCGGTGATCGAGAATGTCGCCGTTGCCTTCGCCCTTGAGATTGAAATAAGAGTGATGCGTCAGGTTTGTAACGGTGTCTTTGTCGGTTGACGCGCGGTAATCGATCTTGAGCTCGTTGTTATTGGTCAGAGTGTAAACAACTGTGACGCGCAGATTGCCGGGATAGCCTTCCTCACCGTCTTTGCTGAGATAAGTTAAAACCAGTGCCGGACCCGCGGCGGTCGTTCGTTGCTGTGCGGCCCAGACGACGCGGTCGAAACCCTTGAGACCGCCGTGCAGATGGTTCTCGCCGTTGTTGACGGCGAGTTTGTATTCGACGCCGTTCAGGGTGAAACGACCTTTGGCGATGCGATTACCGTAACGGCCGATGATGGCGCCGAAGTAGGGAAACGGCGGATTCATGTAGCTGTCGAGATCGTTGTAACCGAGCACCACGTCGGCGAATTTGTGATCGCGATCGGGAGCAGTGAGCGAAACGACAATGCCGCCGTAGTTTGTGATCTTCGTCTCCATGCCATGCCGGTTTCGCAGCGTGTAGATGTCGACGCTCTCGCCGTCCTTGGTTTTACCGAAGGGGGCTTTGGTAATCGGAGGTTGCGCAACTGCGACCGCCAGCCGGGAAAGGATTAAGAGAATTAAGAAAGAGGCAAATAGATATTTGGAGGTCAGTTTCATGATTTAGCCTCACGCGCACTGAGTTCGCGCATCAACGCGACCTGCCGCCGGTTTCTTCGTTCCGTAAAGATCTGGTCCGCCATCACGCCGATCAAAATCACCGCGCCCATCACCGCGAAATCGAGTGAGCTCGGAATGCCGAGCAAATTAACCAAATTCCTGAGTACCTGGAGTAATGCGGTTCCGATCAAAACTCCGACGATCGAACCCTCGCCGCCACGCAACGAACAACCACCGAGCACCGCCGCCGCGATGCCGTAGAGCTCGTAAGCATTGCCGTGGTTCGCGGGCGAAACGGAGTTGGTGTAGAAGGCGAAGATGATTCCGGAGACCGCGGTGAGTGCGCCGGAGATGACGTACGTAACGGTGATGATGCGATTCGTATCGATACCGGCGTAACGCGCTGCCTCGGAGTTGCGTCCGGTGGCGAAGAGATAACGCCCGTAGACCGAACGATGCAACACGACCCACGAAATCGCGGCAATGATGAGCAGCACCACGAACGGCATGGGAACGCCAAACAGGTTTCCGTTTGCGAGATACCGCAGCGAGTCGAAGCCGACCGCGCCGAAACCCTTTGTCTCGTCGTTGGTGATGAAACGGGCGAGACCGCGATAGAACAGCAGACCGCAGAGTGTGACGATGAACGGCTGCATGTTCAGGCGCGTGATCAGCAGGCCGTGGCCCAACGACAACGCCATCCCGATACCGATCGCCGCGAGCACCGTGAGCGCCACGCCGTAGTGATACTCGGTCAGCATCATCGAC
>DASUOZ010000612.1:0-5617 GCA_036276375.1 Pyrinomonadaceae bacterium
GCGTTTACCATCGGCACCGAAGTCTACGCCAGCAACAAGACTTACTCGATCGGAATCGGCGGTGCCTATGGCTTTCTAATGATGCTGAACGTTTGGGGAATCATCTGGCCCAACAACAAACGGATTCTCGCGGCGACGGCCGGCTCCGGGCCTGCTGCAGCGCCCGAGCTCGCGCGCCAGGCATTCATCGCGTCGCGAACAAATGCATGGCTCTCGTTGCCGATGCTCCTCTTCATGGGAACGTCGCACGGCGATTGGGTGATTCTCGGCAAGTAAAGTAGTTTAATAGGTCCTGTAGGTCGGAGCGATCTACAGGACCTTTTTGTTTTCAACGGGTACACGAATCACGGGAGGGGAATATGAGTTTAAACGGCAGTTACCAGGCACGTCAGTTCAACCTAAGCGGCCTCAAAGGAATTTCCGACCAGACGTTGGAAATGCACTTCAAACTCTACGAAGGCTACGTCAAAGAAACCAACAATCTAACCGAGCGCATCGGCGAATTCATCAAGGATGGCAATGTCGATCACGACGAACTACCAGCCTATTCCGAACTCACACGCAGGCTCGGTTTCGAATACAACGGCATGGTCCTGCACGAATACTATTTCGACAACTTGATTAGCGGCGCCGGCACCGGCGATCCGGACAAGTCGTCGAAGTTTGTGAAAGCGGCGGAAGCGTCGTTTGGCAGTTACGACATTTGGAAGACTGACTTCGTCGGCATCGGAAAGATGCGCGGTGTGGGTTGGGCCATCTGCTATCAGAACCCGGCGAACGGCCGGCTCTCAAACCACTGGATCACGTTGCACGAAATCGGCAACGTTGCGGGCTTCACGCCGATTCTCGTGATGGACGTCTGGGAGCACGCCTTCCTGCTCGACTACAAACCGGCCGAGCGGCCGAAGTACATCGAGGCCTTCTTCGCAAACATAGCGTGGGGCGAAGTCGAGAAGCGCCTCCAGAAAATTACCGGCGTCCAAACGGCCCGCGCGTAGGTCAGGAGATATCCACAGATTACACGGAGCTGCTGCGTAATCTGTGGATAGTTCTATTTCTGCGGTAGTGGCGGCTTAGTCAGGTTGCAGTCGTCAACCGACAAGGAGCGGAGGAAGTTGAGCAGGTCCTCACGCTGGTCGGGCGCCAATTTGTGCGGCTCGAGGTTCTTCTTGTCGAGATGCTCATTCGGCTTCCCACCAGCCAGCATGATGTCCACCGCCTCTTCCAACGTCTTCGCACTGCCGTCATGAAAATACGGCGCTGACTTAGCGACGTCGCGCAAAGTCGGCGTCTTGAAAGCGCCCGTATCTTCCGGTCTGTTCGTCACTTTGAACCGGCCAACGTCTGGCTCCTTCTGGTCCATGCCGATCCCCACGTTGTGATACTGCTGGTCCGTAAACAACACGCCGTCGTGGCAGTTGTTGCACTTGATCGACTGAAAGATGTTCCAGCCACGCCACGCGCTTCGACTGATCGCCTGCTCGTCACCCGCCTTCCAACGATCCCACGCCGTATTGCCGCTGATGATCGTGCGCTCAAACGCCGCGATCGCTTTCACGACGTTATCCGGCGTCGCGTCGCTCTGAAACACTTTTTGAAACTGCGACTTGTAGCCTTCCAGCGCGTTCAGCTTCGCGACGATCTCGTCGGCCTTTGCGCCCATGTTCGCGCCGGTCCACGCGGCCAGCGCCTGCTTCTCGAGCGACGCGCTGCGGCCATCCCAGTAAAACTCTTTGTGGTAGCCGATGTTCCACAGCGTCGGGCTGCTGCGCGGCAACTGCTTGTCACCCGGGCCGACGGCTTTGGCCAGACCATCAGTCAAACCCTTCTCGCACACGTGACACGAGTAACACGACTTTGAACCGTCAACACTGAGCCGCTCGTCGAAAAACAGTTGCCGTCCGAGAGCCACTTTTTCCGCCGTCATGGGATTGTCAGGCGGAATCGTCATCGCTTCGTACGTGGCGAGCCCGGCCGGCAGCGGCTGAATTTCAGGCGCGAAGGCGCCGCTCGACTCTTTCACGTTGGAGCTGCAACCACCGATTAGAAGCGCGGCAACAAGGACCAGTCCTGGTCCAATCAGGAAGAACAATTTGCGGGTGTTCATAGTGCGCGGATTCTGCCATCTATCTTTGCGAAATGTCTAGAGAGATTTGTATGCTGCGAGCGAGATGCACAAACTTAGCAAAGCAGTTCTGTTGGCAACAGTTCTCGCGGTGTCCGCTTGCGCCGGCGAGAACGACAACCAGCACACGACTGCAACCACAGTAGTTTCGCCACCGGCGCGGCAAATGCTACGGGTGGAAACAAGACCGTCGCCGCAAACGACGGCCAAACCTGACGATCCGAAGTTGAAGGTCGATCCGGCAAAGCCGCTGCTAATCTTCAACCTTCCGGACGGCAAGACGTTTCGCGAAGGTGAAGAGGTCGCGATCGATTTCTCGCTCGCAAATGCAAAGCTGAAAGGAGACGGCGGCGAGTATCGCGTCCGTTACATCGTGGATGCCGAAGAGATGCAGTGGATCGATCGCTGGGAGCAGGTCGTGTTATCGGGCTGGCTGCCGGGGAACCACACGATTCGGCTGGAACTGGTTGGACCCGACGGTTGGCCCTACCGGAATGGGGATTACAACGTCGTCACGCGCAGTTTGATGATCACAAAGTGATTAAATGAGGAAGTCGCGACAGGACATGTTCGCTGACCTCGTGGAGGAGGCCGCTAACTGCACGCGGTGTCCGGCGATGTGTGGGCGCAGTGCGGTGTTGAGCATACGCAACGGCTCGCCACGAGCGCGGATCATGTTTATCGGCGAGGCGCCCGGACGGAAAGGCGCCGACCGCACACGCGTGCCGTTTTCCGGCGATCAGTCGGGCGCGAACCTGGATCGGTTCCTCGGGTCGATCGGGCTCAAGCGCGAACAAATCTTTATCACCAGCGCGGCGCTGTGTAATCCGCGTACCGAATCGGGGGCGAACCGCAAACCAACGCTCCGTGAGCTGACAAACTGTTCCGATTTTCTGCGCCGCACAATCGAGCTGATCGATCCGCGCGTGATCGTCACGCTGGGCTCAGTTGCACTCGAGGCGCTAAAGCGCATTCAATATCACGAGTTGAGTTTGAAGGAATCGGCCGCCGCCATACACTGGTGGCAACAGCGCGTGCTGGTACCGATTTATCACCCGAGCCCGCAGGTGCTCGCGTCGCACCGGCGCGAAGCGGAGCAGTTGCGCGATTATCAGGTGGTGGCACAGGCGGTCCGTGAAGTTTCATGAAAGAGGCGATAGCGATAGACAGCGACGTGATGAGGGAGTACGCGGCGGTTCGCGACGGCGGCGCTGGATTGATAGATCTTTCAGCGCGCGCGCGCATCAGCGTGAGTGGTTCGGAAGCGGTGATGTTTCTGAACGGCCTGATCACAAACGACATAAAGACGCTTGGCGAGAATCAGTGGATGCAGGCGGCTTTTCCGAACGTGCAGGGGCGTTTGCTGGCGGCGGTTCGGGTGATGCGCAGGGGTCAGGATTTTTTGCTCGACACTGAGGCTGCGACCCACGAAAAAGTATTGAAATTGATCGAGCGCTTCACTCTGGCGGGAGATTTCAAGGTCGCGGATATCACACCCGAAACTGCTCTTATCTCCCTCCAGGGGCGCCGCGCCGCCGAGATCATAGAAAGGACGAGCCTCGAAGAAGTAACTGTTCTGCCGGCGACTCACACAGCCGAAAAAGGTTTCGATTTGATCGTTAGTGCCGACCGTAAGCCTGGGTTGTGGCAAACGCTGATAGACAACGGCGCCACGGGCGTAAGCGAGCGGGTGGAAGAAATTTTGCGGATAGAAGCAGGGATTGGCCGGTATGGACGCGACATGGATGAAAGCAACGTCGTGACCGAGACCAACCTGGACGATGCGGTTAGTTACACGAAAGGCTGTTACGTCGGGCAGGAGATCATCGTGCGGATCAAGCACCGCGGGCACGTAGCGAAAAAACTCACGGGCTTGCGCTTCGACACGGACCAGCACATCGAAGCCGGTTCCGTGATCAAATCGACCGGCGACAAAGAGATCGGCCGCGTCACCTCTGCGACGTTTTCACCGAAGCTGCAAACCACTATCGGTCTCGGTTACGTCAGGTACGAACACCTAACGCCTGGCACGCCCATCGTCGTCAATAACGCCGGCGCAATCACGCACGAACTGCCGTTGGTTCGTGGGAGCTGGTACGAGGACTAAAGCATGGCCGAGAGTAATGACGCTGAGTTCCACGATTCGAGCGCCAACGAGCTGGCAGCTGGAAGCCCGGACCTGGATTTCGCACAGGCGCGGCTCGCCTACTCGATCATCGAGAACCTGATCGAACACACCCGCATCGTCAGCGACCTGATCGCGTTGATGGCCCAGGTGCTCGACGAAGACTCGACGAAAGCGCTGACGCAAACGCCGACCTGGACCGCGTATCTCGACAGCCGCCGTTCAATGGAACGCACCAAAAACGATATCGAGCGCTTCGCCGAAATCCTCAATCAATTAAAACCCGACGATCAAAACCCTTAACGCGCGATTCCCTCGGCAAACAACCGCACGCCATCACGCAACTCTTCGCTGAACTCAAACGTCACGCCACCCATTTTGATCGCCAACTTCTCCGCCGCCGCGAGCTTTAGAAACTCTTCGCGCGGAATCAAAAACACCATCTTCTCGCCAATCCACGGCCGCCCCGGCACCGGCTTGCGAATCGCCGATCGATTCGAACTAAAGTGAATGGGCTTCCCATCCACCAGAAACAGAACGTACAAATCGGTATTCAAGCGGCGGGCTTTGACGACTGAAGTCAGTTCAAAGTTCACGCGCTCGGGCGGCGTCGCCTTCCGGCCGGGATAGGCGTAGTCAATTGAAAACGACAGGCTGTGATATCGATCTTTTTCGCCGGAGAGTTTGGTCTGCGGTAAGCGAACAGTCGTGAGGTTCTTTTGCGGATCGTAAACGGTCTCGAACTGTTGTTGGTGCCAAACGAAGCAAATGACAAACGTGAGTGCAAGCGCCTTCAGCATATCGCCTCAACGCACCATCATGATCACCTGCCGCTCGCGTCCACCGTCAAACTCGCAAAGAAAAATCCCCTGCCAGCGCCCGAGTAACAGTTCACTATCGCGGAAAGGCACTGTGACGGAAGTTCCGACCAGACTCGTCTTGATATGTGCGTCGGAGTTTTCTTCGCCGTGGTGGAAGCCCATGCCGTGTTGAGGAATCAGTGTGCGGAGCGCGTGCAGCATGTCGCGCGGCACGTCGGGGTCGGCGTTTTCGTTAATGGTGAGTCCGGCGGTCGTGTGTTGCGTGTACAGCACCACAATGCCTTCGCGCGCGCCGGACTCCTTCAGCTTGTCTCTAACGAGATCCGTAAACTCAACCAGCTCCTCGCGCTGGCGTGACTTAACCTTTAAGACGTACATCTCACCAAGACCAGTTTTGAGTTCAGCCTTTAGGCTGCTGCTTCGACCGGCAAGCTAAAGCTTGAACTCAAAACGCGGATTACTGCCCTGAAGCTTTGCGCTTCAACAGCGCCCAGCCTGTCGGCAGCACGGCCGCGGCCAGCGCAATCTTGATCACGTCACCCGGCA
>DASUOZ010000613.1:0-2033 GCA_036276375.1 Pyrinomonadaceae bacterium
AAGTTCCTGACGCTTGGCCTCGCCGGCACGTACACAATCGAAGTAACGGGTTTCGCTCCGTCTGACGTCGGTGCTTATTCAGTGACATTGACGGCTGAAGGCGCCGTACCACAGACCGTTCAGTTTTCACAATTAACACCCGTCGTTAACGAGAACCAGCCGACCGTGACCGTGAATGTCACGCGAAGTGGAAACACCTCCGCGGCAGCGACTGTAAATTACGCAACCGCCGACAACTTCGGCGTGAACTGTGCTACCGCCAACGGCCAGGCGTCCGCGAAGTGCGACTTCAACACGGCCGGGGGCACGCTGCGGTTTGCCGCTGGCGAAGCGAGTAAGAACATTCAGTTGTCGATCGTCAACGACGGTTACGTCGAAGGCAACGAAACCTTCACTTTGACGCTCAGCAATCCATCCGGAGTGACCCTGGGAACGCCGGCGACTGCGACGATCACGATCGTCGACAACGATTCGAGCGCAACCAATCCTTTCGACAACAACGCCTTCTTCGTGCGGCAGCAATATTTGGATTTTCTGTTACGAGAGCCAGATACTGGTGGATTTAACGACTGGTTAAGCGTTTTGAATAACTGTCAGCCAAACCAGGGTGGATTGGGCTCTAATCCGGCCTGCGACCGTGTACACGTGTCATCGGGCTTCTTCCGCTCGACTGAGTTTGGCGAACGTGGTTACTGGAGTTACCGGTTCTACCACGCGGCACTCGGCCGGCGACCGCAGTTTGGGGAGTTTTTGCCTGATCTGCGGCGGTTGAGCGGGTTCCTGAGTCCGGCTGAAGAAGAAGCGCAGCGTGCAGCGTTTGTGGCTGACTTCATGGCGCGACCGGAGTTCACTGCGATCTACGGAGGGCTGACGAACGCCGCCAATGCGGCGCAGTTCATCGCGACGCTCGAGCAGAGAGCAGGCGTGACGCTGCCGGCAACGGCGACAACCGAACCGGGACAGCCACCGCAGTTTGGTCGCCAGGAACTGATCAACAAGATGCAGAGTGGCGAGTTCACGGCTGCACAGACGCTGCGGGCGTTCATCGAGCAGAAGGTTGTGTTTGATGCCTTCTTCTTCAGGGCGTTTGTGGCGATGCAGTACTTCGGCTACCTGCTGCGCGATCCGGAAGACGCGGGTTACAACGACTGGGTGGACGTGCTGACGAACGGCCGCGGCGCCATTCCAGCGGGCGACTTCAGGCATTTGATCTTCGGGTTTGTTTGGTCGGTAGAGTATCGTCAGCGGTTTGGACCATAATCCGCGGCTGCTTGCCAGGATTAACATGATTATCAAGATTTACATGTAAATCCTGTTCATCTTGTAATCCTGTCAAGCAGTGCTCGCCCCTTTAAACGGAAGGCCACAGATCATGCTCAATTTCTTCCTCAGCCTTGGTGCCCGTACGCGCACCATCTTTGCCCTCTTGCTGTGCCTCGGCTTGCTCGCGCTTGCCGCCATCCTCGTGCCTTCGCACTCGGGCGCCAAAGTGCAACCGGTGACGAAAGCCAAAGGCGTGCGCCCGCGATTTGTACCCGGCGAGGTGCTGGTCCGTTATCGCACTGAGTCGACGGCCCAAAGCAAGACCGGCAAGATGCTCGTCGCCACCCGCGAAGGACGGCAGGTGTCCGCGCAAGTCGAACGTTTCGACGGTTCGGATCTCGTGCAGGGTCTCCGGCTCGTGCGCGTCGCTCCAAGCGAAACGCTCCACGCCGTCGCCGCGTTGCGAAACCAGCCCGACGTCCTCTACGCCGAACCGAATTACATCCTGCGTGCCGCCGTCGTTCCGAACGACGAACACTTCACCGCCAACAGGCTCTACGGCCTCGGCAAGATCGGCGCGCAACAGGTCTGGGACAACTTCACCACCGGAAGCTCGAGCGTCGTAGTCGGCGTGATCGATCAGGGCATCGACATCACTCACCAGGACCTGCAACCAAACATCTGGACCAACCCAGGCGAAGTCGCCGGCAACGGCGTCGATGACGATACCAACGGATTCATCGACGACATTCGCGGTTTCAACTTCGTAA
>DASUOZ010000614.1:0-2739 GCA_036276375.1 Pyrinomonadaceae bacterium
CGAGCGGCGAGAGTTGGAACTAACAGCAGCAGTAAGACCAGCAGGCAGTGCTCGCTCGGTCGTTCGCTGCTTTTGGTTCCCGGGCCCATCATCGCAGTCGAAGCATCTCCTGGGTTGTGAGACTACTGTGGCGTTTGCGAATGCAGTCGTCCGGGAAGAAAACGTTGGGCGGATTGCGCATGCTGTGGATGTAGTTGCGGGCAGAGTTCATGCGGTCCGTAGCCATGCGGTCCGTGGCCATACGGTCGGTGGCCATACGGTCGGTCGCCATGCGGTCCGTAGCCATCCGATCGATGGCCATGCGATGCGTCACCGAAAGCAACACATCCGAGATCGCTCCGTCCAGCGCCTTGGCGAGGTTGCTGTCCACGTCGACGCTGCGTGGAGCGCGACGCGTCAAAAGCGTGTACGTCTTTAAAAAACTGCCCCAGCCCATGCCTCCCGACTGCTTGACGAAATCCAGGTTCCAATAACTCGGCGCCACGTGCGACCACGGAAAGTACAACGACACGCCGTACGAGTACTGATAAGCCGGGCCGGAATAGCACGACCGCAACACAAACTCATCTGCAATAAACTGCTTCACGGCTTCACACTGCTGCGCCACCGGACCGTCGCCGATGCGCGCCTGGAGACACTCGCAAAAATCAAAAAGATCGACGAACTGCTCGCCGTTGTATGACTGTGCTTCCCAATGGGCCAGCAACAACGCATCCTGAAACGGCCGTCCCGCCGTGTCGCCCGCCTGTTCTTCCGCCCACTCCTGGACCAACTGTTGCTCCATCACGTGGGCCAGGTTTTCAATGAGCCCGTGCAGTTGTTCTACTTTGCAGATATTCAACGCCGACTGTGTTACTGACAGCCCCGCCATCCAGTAGCTTGCGTAGTAGTTGACGTACTCTTTGACGATCGCTCGGGCCGCGAGTTCGACTGCGGACTGGCCGGGCCGCGAACACGGCCTCACGAAATCTTTAGCGAGCCTTTCGAGCACCTCTCGATAAGGCCAGCCCGAAGCCGGACTGAAGCTCTCACAACCGATCACAATCTCCGCCAGGCCGCGCAGCTCGTAACAAATCTCGGCCATGCTCATCAGGCAGTTGTCCATACCGATGATGTCGATCGGCCGGTCGAGATCGTGTTCCCGCACGCGTTTGAAGACCTTCTTCAGCTCGTTGAACGTCAACGAGCCGGAGCTGCTGTCGTCGCGCATCAGGTAGTCGCGTTCGGTGCCGCCTGCATGACCTGACAGCACCACGAGGTAATGCTCGGCCGGATAGTTCTGGATACAGAAACTGATGAAGTTGTAGAGCGTGATCGGCGAGCCTGAGTCGGTGTCGTCCGTAATGACGGCTTCTTCTTCCGGCGAGCCGGTTAGATAAGCTTCGTTCCAGGCGGAGGTGCGATAGTCGCGCACGTGGTCGCGCTCGGCGGCGAGTTTCTCGGCGCATTCGCTCTCCTGGTTGAACTTAACTTCGCCTTTGTCCGTGACGTAGCACGCGCGATCGATGATGTCGTGATGGAAGCTCTTTTTGGGGCCGCATCGCTGGATGTGGTAGCGATGCGTCGGCAGGTAAGGATCGCTCGGATCAAACTGCGCGATCACATTCACCTGCTGACCGATATCCGCCAGTTTCATTTCGGTGAGGGCAAACATACACTCGGTGGTGAGATTGTTGTCGCCCGCCAGGTAAACCATTACGGTCCATGCTGCTTTAGTGTCTGCCATGCCCTGACCTCCAATGGGAGCGGAACTGAGTGTTTCAGAACCTGGAGTCGTGAACGATTAAGCTCTGGGAGACTTCTCCAAAAACTGAGGCTTTTCAATTGGGAACTTCCCCTCGGAATTTGACGGCTCTGTGTTGTCGAGGACGTTCTGGGCGCGGCCAGGAACTCCGTAGGATCGTAAGGACTGTGCTGTTGCCTCGTTAGACTTGCAGACAGTTAGCTTATAGGCGGGTTAATGTCAACAATAAACTTTTTATAAGAATGTTGGTCCGGGCAATTCGCCCCATCTCGGCGGTTCTACTAAACGAGCCTAAGCTTCAACGTGCCCCTCTTCTGACTACCCGTCACGACGTGCTATTCTATGGTCCTTCCCTCAAAACCCCCTGGTTATCAACGTTACGCCTGAGCGCGAATTTCCTTCGGGGAGTGTGTCCATTATGAAAACTGCCGACGCCAGACCACGGGTCGAAATTGTTCGCCCGTCGGTCTTCGTTCTCGTCCTGCTGATCTCAGCGGCGCTTGTCACTGTGGTTGGCTGTGCTCGCGGTCCAGTAGCCGAAACAAACGTCAACATGAACGTCAACACCAACGTAAATGCGAACGTGCCCGTAAACGCCAACGCCAACGTTGCGCCTTCTACGATGGCCGCACGCGAACCTGACACATATCGGGCGACGCTCGTGTTCAGCGCCGAGACGGAAGGCGGCGAGAAAACGATTGGCATACCAACGTTATCAGCCGAAGTCGCGAAGAACGGCCCTGATCGCCGGCTCTCGTTCAAACTACCTGACGGCTCAGACCTGATCTATCTCGAGCGCAACGGCCAGCACTACGCCATTTCACCGGCACGAAAGCAGTATGCGGAACTAACGCCCGAAGCGACCGGTTTTCAACTACATAAGTTGATGACGCCGGGCCAACTCGTTTCTTACCTCGATCGGCTTCAGGGCATTCAATTCGTCGGCGACGAACAACTGGCCGGCCGCAACGCCGCAAAGTATCGCTACGGACGCA
>DASUOZ010000615.1:0-4950 GCA_036276375.1 Pyrinomonadaceae bacterium
CCCGACACCTTCGTCGAAGAAGGAAACCTGACCCAAAACATTTCACTGCTGCGAAAAGCGCTGGGCGAGACTCCGGGCGGGGCG
Source organism: Pyrinomonadaceae bacterium (assembly GCA_036276375.1). GTDB lineage: Bacteria > Acidobacteriota > Blastocatellia > Pyrinomonadales > Pyrinomonadaceae > PSRF01. The sequence continues at coordinate 85 of DASUOZ010000615.1, forward strand.
CAGTTTATTGAGACAGTTCCGCGTCGTGGCTATCGGTTTGTCGCCACGATAAGCGAGAAAGAAACCGAAACAACCGATTTTGCGCCAGTGGTTTCCGCGGAACTTCCCGCCGCCGCAGTCACCTCGACTCCTAACAGACGCACTCCGGCATTTGTTCTGGCAGCCGCACTCGTCATCGTAGGCATTATCGGCGTGATGTACTTCACCAGTAAGGCCGGCGGAAACACCGAGGCGATTGGGTCGATTGCCGTGCTGCCGTTTGTCGATGAGTCTGCCGATCCCGACGCTGAGTACATCAACGACAAAATTGCCGAGAGTTTGATCAATAGCCTGTCGAAGTTGCCGCAGTTGCGCGTCGTGCCGCGCAGTGTGGTGGCGTCTTACAAAGGCCGTACGGTGGATCCGCGCAAGGTCGGCGAGGAGTTAAACGTCCGCGCGGTGGTCACTGGCCGTATGCGCCGTCACGGCGACATCATCAGTATTCAAGCTGACTTGATCGATCTGCAAAACGTCTCGCAACTCTGGGGACAGCATTACGACCACAAACTTTCAGACGTCCTGCTGGTCCAGGACGACATCTCGCGCGACATCTTCGAAAACCTCCGTTTGAAACTGAACGTCGAGGAAAAGAAACAGCTCGAGGCTTACCGGCTTTATCTAAAGGGCCGCAACGCGTGGAACAAGCGTACGGGCGACGCGCTCCAGGAGGCGATTCAGTTTTTCACCCAGGCGCTGGAGATCGATCCCAACAATTCCGCCGCCTACGCCGGTCTGGCCGACTGCTACAACATGCTGGTTGTTTACGGCCGGCTGCAGCCGAAAGAAGGTTTTCCGAAGGCTAAAGAAGCAGCCGCAAAAGCACTCGAGATCGATGAGAGTTCCGCGGAAGCACACAGCTCAATGGCTTTCATCAAGTTTCGTTGGGACTGGGATCGCACTGCGACCGAGCGTTCGTTTCAGACGGCGATCAAGTTGAAGCCTGCTTATGCTCCCGCGCACCAGTGGTACAGCTCGTATCTCGTTGCGGTCGAGCGTTTTGACGAAGCGATCGTCGAAGCAAAACGAACTGAAGAACTCGAGCCGCTTTCGTTCGTGGCCAGTTCCCACCTGGGCTGGATTTACTACCTGTCAGGCAGGAACGACGAAGCGATCCAGCAGTGTCGCAAGATTCTGGAGCTCGACCCGAGCTCGTTTCCCGCGCGCCGTTATCTCGGTCTCGCTTACGAAGCGAAGGGCATGCATGCGGAAGCGATTGCTGAGTTTCAGAAGGGCGTGAAGCTTTCGGGCAGCCCGTTGATGCTGGCGTTGCTGGGGCACGCTTATGCGGTCGCGGGCAAGAAAGCTGAGGCGCAGCAGGTGCTCAACGATCTTCAGCAATTGCAGGAGCAACGCTACGTCTCGCCATACACTGTGGCCGCGATTTATGCCGGACTCGGCGACCGGGAGCAGGCGTTCAAGTGGTTGGACAAAGCGGTCGAGACGCGTGACATCTGGTTGATGAACATGAAAGTCGATCCAGTGTTTGCAAAGTTGCGCAACGAAAGAAGATTTACCGACATCCTCGCCCGCATCCGCCTCCGGCCTTAGTCGTGTAATTACATTCAGGCCCGCCCCGAGTTGATCGATCAGCTACTCATGCGTTACAAATATGCGCGTCTCGAACGGAACAACCTCACAGTCCTTTCGCGATGAGTCCCAGAATCTCCCAACATCGTCCGCCTGCGATCTTGGATCGCGGTAGTTATTAGACTGAACGTGCGCCGAAGTGTTGCGGCGTGTGCGCAGGTCAGTCGAAACATCCATTCAACATCGAGCAGCTAATCTTTGGAGGCTGTGGCTATTGCCTCTACAAGTCTTTAGCGGAAGGAAAGCATGCCGGAGAGGGTCAAAAGAGTCATCGATTTAATGCAGGGAGATCCGAGCCGAACTTTTTCGCTGGGCGAAATGGCGGATTCGGTAAATCTCTCGCCACCTTATTTCTGTTACTTGTTCAAATCAGTCACGGGAGTTCCGCCCGCGCGTTATCTGAAATCGCTGCGCCTGCAGCAAGCAGCAATTCTTCTAACCACAACATTTCTCAGCGTCAAAGAGATCGTTAGGCGAGTAGGTTGCACTGACGAGAGTCACTTCGTCAGAGACTTCAAACGCGTCTTCGGCGTCACGCCGAGTGAATACAGAAACGGCAGCCTGCGCGCTGCCGGGCCGCGCAATTTGGAAAGTCGCGTCAACGAAATCGGCCAATGAATCGTAAAAAGCGCCAATGAATAGTTGTTGCGTACTGAATGCGACTGGTCTAGTGTGACGCTTGCAAAAAATAGTCATTCGTCCTCGGTTCGTATGTCGTGATTTTCAGCCCGCGTACAAGCAAACGGAAACGATAGAGAACCCCCCGACGCTCTAGTTTCCAGGTCCAGTAAACATCGCTACTAGTCTCGCTAGTAGTTCACTTTTTCAGGAAGCTTCAATGATTTTCGCAGCACCCGAAGCTGTGTGGAGATCTATCTGCGCAGCACTGCGTCTCACCCGCACAACAGTTTTCACCTTAGCGCTACTGCTTTTACTCGCCGGTTTTGCCGGCGCTAACGGCAACCGTGCGACGCCTGTGGGCCAGATCGCCGGCACGGTCGTGGATCAGACGGGCGCGAGTGTTGACGGCGCCAACGTCGTGTTACTCGGGTTCGCCGGAACGGAAACTCAACGCGCAATCACCGATCAGCGCGGACGTTTCTCGATGGACTGCGTGCTGGCGGCGAATTACGTCGTGTCCGTGCAAAAGAGCGGCTTTCGCGAAGTGCGCCGCGTGCTGCACGTCAACGGCGGTGAGACGGTACAACTAGAGGTCCAACTCAACGTTGCGCCGATTCTCGAAACCGTAACCGTTACTCCCACGCGCGGCCAGCCGCAGGACGTCTCGCAAGCGACGCAGGCGCAGGAAGTAGTCAACGCGGAAGAGATGTCGTGGCGCGCCGCGAACATACTGCCGCAAGCGTTGCGCGACGTGCCGGGCGTGCACTTGCAACAGACCACGTCCGGTCAGGGCTCGCCGTTCGTGCGCGGATTGACCGGCCAGCAGGTGCTTCATCTGATCAACGGCGTTCGTTTTAATAATTCGACTTTCCGGCCCGGCGCGAATCAGTACTCCGCGCTTATTGATCAGAACGCCGCAGATCGCGTGGAAGTAGTGCGTGGTCCGGGTTCAACGCAATACGGCTCCGACTCACTCGGCGGCACCGTCAACGTCCTGACTCGACCCGTGAAAGGTTTCGACCGCTTCACGACCCACGGTGACTTCAATACTTTCTTTATGAGCGCCGATTTGTCGGCAGGTGCGGCCGCAACACTCAGCGGCGGCGCAGACAAGTGGGGCTTTTTGTTCAGCGCTTCGGGCCACCGCACACAGGATCTGCGAACCGGCGACGCCGTCGATTCACACTCCGTCGTTACGCGTCTGCTCGGTATCTCTTCGAAGTTTCTCGGCGACCGCCTGCAAGACACCGCTTACGGTCAGTACAACGCAAACGCGAAGTTTCAGTACCAGGCCAGCGACGCCGATGTGATCTCGCTTGAATACTTGCGCGGAACACAACTCGGCCTGCGCCGTTACGACCAGCTCGACGGCGGCATCGGCAACCTGCTCAACAGTTTCGATCCGCAAGTGCTCGACTTCTTTACCGCGCGTTACGATCGTCTCGGCGCCGGACCATTCGATTCGATCTCAGCCGTTTTCTCGTACAACGGACAGCGCGACGATCGACGTTCGCAAAGCATCAACAACGCGCAGGGTTTACGCTCGCGCATCACGGACGAGTTCAACCTGACGCGCGCTTACGGCTATCAGGCGCAGGCGACCTCGCGCGTCAAACGCGACCACGCAATCACGTTCGGCGCGGAGTTTTACAACGAGCGGATCACTTCGCGGCGGCAGGAGTTCAGTTTCAGCAACACAACCGGCGGCCTTACAAACGTCGCTGATGTGCGGGCGCGTTTTCCGAACGGCTCAAGCTATCGCACCCTCGGCCTGTTTGTTCAGGACGTGGCGACGCTAATTCCACGACGCCTGACGGCGAACGCCGGTCTGCGCTACAGCATTTTCCATTACCGCCAGTCGCCGCAGGACAATCCACTCGACGCAGCCGGCCGCCAGACCATACCTGAGCTCGACGCGAACTTCGATGACGTTACGTTCAACGCAGGTCTCGCTTACGCAATCAATTCACACTTCACGCTCAGCGGAAACGTCAGTCGCGGTTTTCGTGCTCCGAACGTAAACGACTTTGCCGCCACCGGTCTTTCCGGACTCGGTTTTGAAATCGCGCCGGATGAAGGTGTTCGTCTCGGCGGCGCCGCCGGACTGCTCGACAGTTCGCGACGTTTGCTTGACACGCATCCGCTTGAACCAATCCGCGCTGAACAACTTTACAGTTACGAATTGGGGCTCCGCTTCGTCAGTTCGCGTTTCAGCGGCAGCGTCGCGGCTTTCGACTCGGAAATTTCCGATCTGATCGAACGTCGCACGCTGTTACTTCCTGCCGGTTCGGTGGGCCAACTCGTCGGGGGCCAGCCAATCATTCGCCAGGACAGCACCGGCGCGGTTTTTACCTCGCTTTCAAACTCAGCAGTGTTCGTTCGCACCAACGCGACGAAAATCAGAATGTGGGGCGTCGAAGGAGGCTTCGCCGTCAAACTCCGCCGCGATCTCAGCGCACACGCAAACACTTTCTACGTCCGTGGCACTGACCTGCGCACAGGCTTGCCGCCCTCACTTGAAAACGGGGTTCCACCACTGACGGGTTTCGCCGGCATAAAGTGGGAACGCGCCAACCGGTGGCTCGAGCTGTATTCAAACTTTGCCGCGCCGCAACGCCG
>DASUOZ010000616.1:0-4310 GCA_036276375.1 Pyrinomonadaceae bacterium
GGCGTGTGCGTCAGGATCGAAAACCACGCCCATCCGCCGAGGAAAATGAGCGCCGATCCAATCGCCATGGCTGCTACCGCTTGCGGATAATTCTTATCCCAGCCGTGTTCGGCAAACGCGCCCGTGACGAACGCCGCCGCCGGAAACGCGACCAGATAACCGCCGGTTGGACCAAAGAAACGCACCACGCCCGCGGCGCCACCCGCAAAGAACGGCAACCCGATTGCGCCTTCGATCAAATAGGCAATCACGGCCGCCGCACCCAAACGCGATCCGAGCAGAGCGCCGGTCAACAGAACGGCAAAACTTTGCCCCGTGATCGGTATCGGTCCAATATGAATCGCAAACTGCGCCGCCGCGGCAATGAACAAACTAAAAACAATTACCAACCCGACGGAACGCGTCCAATCAAGCGGCGCAAGCGCCGCTCCCATCAATGTGTCATTGGCGTAAGTATTCATAGGTTACTCGTATCCAGTTTAGTCGCCCGCCGCGGTCTTCACCACTTCACGCTCCGGAGGCGCCGGTTCCAACGCGATCGTTCCGATGCGCATTTTATGGAATGAGCGCCAGAGGAAGTAAACGGACACCAGGAAGAACACCAGCGCCAGAATGTGTGTCAAGGTCGTATCGCCATTGTTGCGCACCGTCAGACTCACTGCCAGCTCAACCGCCAGCAAGCCAAACAACGTCGTAAACTTGATCACTGGATTCAGGGCCACTGACGAAGTGTCCTTGAACGGATCGCCAACAGTGTCGCCGACCACCGTCGCATCGTGCAACGGCGTACCCTTCATCTTCAGATCGACTTCGACAACCTTCTTCGCGTTGTCCCACGCGCCGCCCGCATTGGCCATAAAGATCGCCTGGTACAAACCAAACACCGCGATCGAGATCAGGTAGCCGATGAAGAAGAACGGTTCGACAAACGCAAACGCGAGGGTCGAGAAAAACACCGTCAGGAAGATATTGAACATGCCCTTCTGCGCGTACTGCGTGCAGATCTGGACCACCTTCTTACTGTCTTCCACAGAAGCTCTCTCAACACCTTCCAGGCGAATGTTTGCCTTGATGAACTCAACCGCGCGATAAGCGCCTGTGGTAACTGCCTGTATCGAAGCGCCAGTGAACCAGTAAATGATCGCGCCGCCAGTGATAAGACCGAGCACAAAAGGCGCGTGCAGTAGCGACAAACTTTCAATGTTCGTGCGCAGTCCGTCGGTCAGCGCCATGATGATCGCGAAAATCATCGTGGTCGCGCCGACGACGGCGGTACCAATCAACACCGGTTTCGCGGTTGCTTTGAACGTGTTGCCCGCCCCGTCGTTCTCTTCCAGCAGGTGTTTCGCGCGCGTGAAGTTCACGTCGACGTTGTACGCCCTCCTCACTTCCTCGTTGACATCGGGTTCTTGTTCGATGAGGGACAACTCGTAGACCGATTGCGCGTTGTCAGTCACCGGACCGTACGAGTCCACCGCGATTGTCACCGGCCCCATGCCGAGGAAACCAAAGGCCACCAAACCAAAGCCAAATACGGGCGCGGCCACGTCAGCGACCATCAGCGTGCCGAGTCCCAGACCAGCGGGGGCGCCGAGATTCGTGAAGAAGTAAGCAATCGCCATCAACGCCACGATACTTATGCCCAGCCAGTAACCGGAGAAGTTTCCGGCAACGAGTCCTGACAGAATGTTCAGCGAGGGGCCGCCTTCACGCGACGACGTCACAACCTCTCTCACGTGACGCGACTCGGTCGAGGTAAACACCTTCACCAGTTCAGGAATAATCGCCCCGGCGAGTGTGCCGCACGAGATGATGGTCGCGAGCTTCCACCAGAGCGTCGGATTGCCGCTTAACGTAGGGATGGTCAACCAGGAAATAACGTAAGTGATCGCGACCGAGACAATGGAAGTGATCCACACCAGCGACGTGAGCGGCGCTTCGAAGTTCATCGAATCGGCCGTTCTGTAACGCGCCTTCGCGATCGCATCGTTGACGAAATAGGAGAGCGCGCTCGCCACGATCATCATGATGCGCATGACGAAGAGCCAGACCAGCAATTGCACCTGCACCGTCGGATTAGGGACACCCAAAAGAATGAATGTGATCAGCGCCACGCCGGTCACGCCGTAAGTTTCGAAACCGTCCGCGCTTGGTCCAACGGAGTCGCCCGCGTTGTCGCCCGTGCAGTCGGCAATCACGCCCGGGTTGCGGGCGTCGTCTTCCTTGATCTTGAAGACGATCTTCATCAGGTCGGAACCGATGTCGGCGATCTTCGTGAAGATGCCGCCGGCGATGCGCAGCGCCGCGGCGCCTAGCGATTCACCGATCGCGAAACCGATGAAGCACGGACCGGCGTAATCACCAGGGATGAACAACAGAATGCACAGCATGATTAGCAACTCGACGCTGATCAGCATCATGCCGATGCTCATGCCCGCTTTCAGCGGAATCGCGTAGATCGGAAAGGGCTTGCCTTGCAGACTGGCGAACGCCGTGCGCGAGTTGGCGAAAGTGTTGACGCGAATGCCAAACCATGCGACGCCGTAACTGCCGGCGATACCGATCAAACTGAACAACAGAATGATCAGCACGCGGAACAGCTCCATACCCACCAAGACGCCGAAGTAAAGGACGATCACGACTGCGATGAACGCTTCGAGGATCAGAATGAACTTGCCCTGCGTCGTGAGATACGTCTTACAGGTGGCGTAAATCAGTTCCGAGATCTCGCGCATCGCACGGTGCACCGGCATCTTTTGCAGTTGCATGTAGATCGCGAGGCCGAACCCCAAACCGAGCGCGCAGATGACGATGCCAATCAGCAGCAGATTGTGACCGTTAATGCTGTCGCTGAAGAAGGTCACCTGCGACAGGTCGGGCAGTTGGAGGTTCGCCTCACCGCCAGGTTGATGCTGCTGAGCATAAGTGGGCAGCGCAAAAGCCAGAGTCGACAGCGTTGCAGCGATGGCGATTGCGGCACGCCGCAGTAACAGGGATAGTTCCACGTCGGAAATTCCTTTCGAGTTTGTCCAGATTATGGCGAGAAACGCTTACGAAAACGCGTATTATTGCCGATTCACAGCAAAACTGTCCAATCGTGAGATTTGTGGTTGACTGCCGGTCCCGAGCCAGCGCCGGATCGAGTCGATCATGATTACGACGGCGGCAAACATGATGATTACAGTCAGACCCGTGTTGATCAGCCCCTGCGTCGCGGTTTCCGGTTTCTGCGCCAGCGGCCAGAAGATGTCCGTGATGGATTTGAAGCCCGCCACGAGCGTGGTGGTGCTGACAAAACTGAGCGGAACAAGCGTTACCCAGGCATATTTCGCCTTGCCGGAGTTGATGAGGATAGTAGTGGCGACACACAAAGCGACCGCTGCCAGGAGTTGATTAGCAATGCCAAACATGGGCCAAATGGTCGAGATCGACCCCGACCAGATGAACGCCGCCCAGGATGTAACCACCAACGCTGAAGTGACTACCGATCCCGGTAACCAGTTTGGTTCCTCGAGCTTGCGATAGAACCTCCCGCCAAACTCACCCACCAGAAAACGAGCGACGCGCGTGCCGGTGTCGATCGTCGTCAGGATGAACAGCGCCTCAAACATGATGGCAAAGTGGTACCAGTACTTCATCAGCCCACCCAGACCAGGAATTCCTTCAAAAATCTTGGCGATGCCGATCGCGAGCGTGACTGCGCCGCCGGTGCGCCCACGCAGATTTTTCTCGCCGGATTCCTGTTCGAGTCGATCGATCTCCTGTGGTTGGAGGTTGAAACCTTCGCTGGAGTGGGTATCGATCATGCGCACGTACGCGGCTTTTTGTGCTTCAGTGCCTTGCGCGGTGTTGATGGCGAAGTAGTCGCCAGGGAAGAGCGACGCGGCAGCGATCAGCGCGACGATGCCGACGATGCCTTCCATCAACATGCTGCCGTAGCCGATCATGCGCGTGTCGGTCTCTTTCGCGATCATCTTCGGCGTCGTGCCCGAAGAGATAAGCGCGTGAAAACCGGAGATGGCGCCGCACGCGATCGTGATGAAGACGAACGGATACAGTTTGCCGGGAATCACTGGTCCACCACCGGCTGTGAAGGGCGTAAACGCCGGCATGTTCAGATTCGGGCTGACTACGATCACGCCAATAATCAAAAACGCGATCGTTCCGATCTTTAAGTACGACGACAAATAGTCGCGCGGGCAAAGCAGCATCCACACCGGAAGGACTGAGGCGATAAAGCCGTAGGCGGCCATGATCACGATCAAACTCGTTCTGGAAAGCGTGAAGGCTTCGGCCGCTCCCGATTCAGC
>DASUOZ010000617.1:0-2990 GCA_036276375.1 Pyrinomonadaceae bacterium
GCGTTGTTGTGCGATATCGGTGTAGTTCGGCCGGCGGATGAAATGCCAAAGGCAAAGGCCGCGGCGCAGAAGGCGGTCGATGCCGACCCGACACTCGCCGAAGCGTACACGTCTCGCGCGTTTGTCAAACTGGCGTACGACTGGGATTGGCTGGGCGCGCAAAGTGATTTTCAACAGGCGCTGAAGTTGAATCCGAAATACCCGACTGCGCATCAATGGTATGCCTCATACCTGATGCAGATGGGCAAGTTCAGTCTGGCGAAAGCGGAGATCGAAGAAGCGCACAAGCTGGATCCGCTGTCGCCCATCATCAGTTCAAATAGCGGACTCTATTCCTATTACGAACACAACTACGACGACGCGATTGCCAAGTACAAAGCGACATTGCAGAGCGATCCTGATTTCTGGGTCGCCCGGCATTACCTCGCGCTGGCTTACGTGCAAAAGGGAATGCACGACGACGCGATCAAGGAATTGCGAGCGTTGATTAAAGCGCCGCACAGTGGCCCGGTGCCGGACGAAGTGATTGCGACGGAAACTGAGGCGTCGGCGTCGCTCGGCTTTGCGTACGCTATGGCGGGCAAAAAGGCTGAGGCCCAGGAAATACTCAACAAGATCGCAGCGCTCGCACGGCGCCGTTATGTTTCAGGGCTCTACTTCGCGATCGTTTATGCGGGCCTGAAGGATAACGACCGCGCCGTCGAATACCTTAACAAAGCTTACGAAGATCGTCATCCCGGCCTGGTCCTGATCCGTATCGAGCCGATGTTTGATTCGCTGCGATCCGACGAGCGATTCAAACAGCTAGTGCAGCGCTTCGAACCAATCCCCTAAATCTCTGCCAACAGTTCTGACAGTTCGGGCGGCAAAGGACAATTGAACTCCACACGCTCACCTGTTTGCGGATGCGTGAAGGCGAGCCGTTCAGCGTGCAGAAACTGTCGCCCGAGATTGCGCACGTGCGCGCGGAGACGTGCGTCCTGGATGGTGTTGTCGCGCCCGCCGCCGTAGGTTTCGTCGCCGACAACCGGATGTTTAGCCCACGCCAGATGAACGCGAATCTGATGTGTGCGTCCGGTCCTCAGCTCAACGTCCAGCAACGTAAAACGATCGAAACGCCGGCGCACCCGAAACAGAGACAACGCGCTGCGTCCGCCACGCACGACGGCCATCCGCGTGCGGTTTGAAGGATCGCGCGCGAGTGGTTGATCGATCTTGCCCGAGTCCGCGCTCATTCGCCCGTGGACCAGCGCGACATACGATTTGAACACAGTGCGATCGCGAAACTGATCGGAAAGATGTTCGAGCGCGGCCTCCGTTTTGGCGACGACGAGCAGTCCGGACGTGTCACGATCCAAACGATGGACAATTCCCGGCCGCACGCCTGCGCCGCTGTCAGGCAGTTTTTGGAAGTGATAAGCGAGTGCGTTTGCCAGCGTGCCGGAGTGAATTCCAGCCGCTGGATGGACCACTAAACCGGACGGCTTGTTTACGACGACGAGTGTTTCGTCTTCGTAGACGATTTCGATTGGAATCGCTTCCGGAGTGAAGCTCGTTGCAGCCGGCGCCGTCAGTTCGACTTCCAGTTCGTCGTTTTCACGCAGTTTGTAAGAAGCTTTGGCAGGTTTGGCGTTGACGAGAACGTCTTCCGCTTCGATTAGACGCTGGAGCCGGGCGCGACTCCAGCCTTCGATCTGCGATGCGAGGTAGGCGTCAAGCCTTAAGCCCGCCTCGTGTGAGTCGATCCGGAAAGTGCGGATTTCAGACGGATCCATCACCCATTGTGGCGTTCGAAATCCTGCATAAACGACACCAGCGCCTCGACGCCCGGACGCGGAAACGCGTTGTAGATCGACGCCCTTATGCCGCCCACCGAACGATGACCTTTCAACCCATCAAGCCCCTTCGCTGTTGCTTCTGACGTGAACTTCTTTTCCAGTTCTTCTGAAGGCAAACGGAACGTGACGTTCATCGTCGAGCGGCAATCCGCATCGGCGTGACCGCGATAAAAGTCGGTCGCGTCGATCGCGTCATACAGCAGTTGCGCCTTCTCGTCGTTCTCGCGTTCCATTGCGGCGATGCCGCCCTTGTCTTTGATCCACTTGCAAACGAGGCTGATGATGTAAATGCCCCACGTGTTGGGTGTGTTATAGAGCGAATTGTGTTCGACGTGCGTGCGGTAGTCGAGCATCGTGTGCAGCCCGTCGGGAATGCGCTGAAGCAGGTCGTCGCGGATGATCACGAGCGTGACGCCGCTTGGGCCCATGTTCTTCTGCGCGCCTGCGTAGATCAATCCGTACTTCTCGACCGGAATCGCGCGCGACAGAATGTCAGACGACGCATCGGCCACGAGTGGAACGGCGCCGGTTTCGGGTTCCTGTTTCCACTGCACGCCTTCGATCGTTTCGTTGCTGGTGATGTGAACATAAGCTGCGCCCGGGCTGAGACTCAACTCCTCCTGGCCGGGCACGCGCGTAAAACCGCCGTCGGCCATCGTGGCCGCGACATTCACACTGCCGGCACGCTTTGCTTCCTTCAACGCTTTCTTACCCCAGCTTCCGGTGATGATGTAATCGGCGCTGCCGTCGGCAGGCAGGAAGTTCATCGGGACCATCGAAAACTGCAAACTCGCGCCGCCCTGGAGAAACAGAATCCGGTAGCTGTCCGGAATGCTCAGCAACTCACGCTCGCCAGACCCAGCTCGCGCATGGATCTCGTCAAACGTTTTGGAACGATGACTGATCTCCATCACCGACATGCCGACACCCGGCAGGCTCAACATGTCGCGCTGTGCTTCTTCCAAAACCGGAACCGGCAACACCGCCGGACCGGCGCTGAAGTTAAAAATGCGTTCCGTCATTTCTTCCTCCGTTAAGCTGCCACAGACTGTGGCCAAACTCACTCGAATCTCGATCGCAGGGTCTTACCCACGAACCTCGCCACGAACGATCGTGGCACAAAGCGTTGCACCGCGACCGTGAGCCAGTTGG
>DASUOZ010000618.1:0-3045 GCA_036276375.1 Pyrinomonadaceae bacterium
CGACCGATGGCCACCGCGCGCATCATCGACATGCGCAACGTGTTTGTGCGTCATGGCAAACCAAAAGTGTTTTCCGACGAACTACTCGAAGCGATCCAAAAAACACACGAGCGCGGCGAACAGTCAATCATCCTGCTGAACCGGCGCGGGTACTCGAGTTTCATTCTCTGCCGCTCGTGTGGTGAAACAATTCAGTGCCCAAACTGTGACGTCACGCTCACCTATCACCGCAGTGAACGCATAATCATTTGTCACTACTGCAATCACCGCGAGGCGGTGCCGAAGGTTTGTCCGTCGTGCGGCAAGAAGTACATCTACTACGTCGGCGAAGGGACCGAACAACTCGAAGAGATGTTGACGCAACTCTTCCCCGCCCTGCGCGTGGCGCGAATCGATCGCGACACTACGGCGCGGCGTCGCGTGTTCGAGCAATCGTTAGCAGACTTCAGCGCGGGTATGATCGACGCGCTCGTCGGCACGCAGATGCTGGCGAAGGGCCACGACTTTCCGAATGTAACGCTCGTCGGCGTGGTTTCAGTCGACGCCGGACTCGCGTTGCCGGACTTTCGTTCGGCGGAGAGAACGTTCCAATTAATAACTCAGGTGGCGGGGCGCGCGGGACGCGGCGATCGACCCGGCAAGGTGTTGATTCAAACTTACCATCCGTATCACTACGCGCTGCGTCACGCGTGCGCGCAGGATTACGAAGGTTTCTACAACGAAGAAGTGCGTTACCGGCAGAACCATTCGTATCCGCCGTTCGTCGCACTCGCGAGTATGCTGGTCCACGGACCGGATCTCGGTCGCGTGCGCGCCGACAGTCTCGAACTGCGCAAACAACTCGACGCGGCAAACGACGGACGTAAGTGCCGCATACTCGGCCCGGCGCCCGCGCCGCTTTCACGCCTCAAGGGCGAGCATCGTTTCCAGCTGCTGCTGAAATCACGAAGCCGCCGTCACCTGCGCGAAGTCGCGGACGCGGCACTCAAAGCGGCTTCCGCAAACGGTGTCAACCTCCGCTCGGTCAACCTCGAGATCGATCCCGTTTCTATCATGTGAGGTTATTTATCAGCAGATTACATAGATTCTTTAACGCACTCTGTGTAATCTGTGGATAGTCTGCTGTACACTTCGGCGCGATGAGACTCTCAGAACTTGCGCGACTAACAGGCGCCCGCGTTGAAGGCCCTGACGATATCGAGATCCACGGCGCCGCGGGACTCGACGAGTCCACCGAAGGACACGTCACTTTTCTCGCCAACCCACGCTATACGCCACGCGTAAACACCACGAGCGCTTCGGCGATCTATCTCAGCGAAGAGGCGCAGACCGAGCGCGAGATCGCGATCCTGCGCGTGAAAGATCCTTACCTCGCGTACACACGCGCGTTGCGCATCTTTCATCCCGAACCGCAGCTCGAGCCGCACATTCATCCTGCGGCGGTGATCGATCCGTCGGCGCGCGTCGCGACTCATGTGGCGATCGGCGCGTGCGCGGTGATCGGCCGCAACGTCGAGATCGCGGAAGGTGTCTGTATTCATCCGAACGTGACGATCTATGACGACGTCACGATCGGTAAAGACTCAACGATTCACTCCGGCACAGCGGTTCGCGAACGAACGGTGATCGGCGAGCGGGTCGTGATTCATAACAATTCGGTGATCGGTTGCGACGGTTTTGGTTACGCGAAAGACGAGCAGAAGCGCTGGTTGAAGATTCCGCAAACCGGACGAGTCGTGATTGAAGACGATGTTGAGATTGGTGCGGGCACCACGATCGATCGCGCTTCGGTTGGTGAGAGTCGGATCGGACGCGGAACGAAGCTCGACAACCTCGTGCAGATTGGTCACTCGTGTACTGTTGGCGAGGATTCGTTGTTGTGTGCGCAGGTCGGGCTGGCGGGCAGTTCGCACATTGGGAATCGCGTTATTTTGGCGGGCCAGGCCGGCGTCGCGGGGCACTTAACGATTGGAGATGATGTCGTGGTGACGGCGAAGAGTGCGACGAGTCACAACATTCCGGCGGGCAAGGTCATTTCGGGCATTCCGGCGTTTGACAACCGCGATTGGCTGAGAGCCACGGCAGCGTTTCGCCGGTTGGGGGAGATCCAGCGGACCGTTCGCGAGCTTGAGCGCCGAATGCAATCCACAGATTACACAGAGAAAACAACGGAAGGTTAAGTCTCAGTTACCCAAAGAAATCTGCGTAATCTGTGGATGGCTTTAGGTGATGGCGCCGCCGTCGACGATCACGATCTCACCGTTCATAAAGCTGTTTCGCTCGCTCACCATGAAGGCCGCGTATTCGGCGAGCTCTTCGGGGCGGCCGAGACGGCCGGCTGAGGTCCAGAAGTCGTGCATCTGTAACAGTCGATCGGGCAGCGCCTGGGCCAGGTCCGTGTCGAAGATTCCCGCCGCAATCGCGTTAACGCGCACGCCAAACGTCGCCGCCTCACGCGACAGACATTTCGTGAAACCAATCATCGCGGCTTTCGACGTCGCATAATGGACCGCGGTCGGCAGCGCGCGCATCGCGCCAATCGACGTGATGTTGAGGATGATGCCCTTTCGCTGGCGAATCATCTGCTTGTAGATCGGCTTGGTGACGGCGAAGAGACTGTCTACGTTGGTGTGAATCACTTCGTCCCAGGCACGGTCCGTGGTGGTCGCGAAGTTGTCGCCGCGGTTGATGGCCGCGTTGTTCACGAGGATGTCGATGCCGCCCCACTTTTCGACCAGTTCGCGCGTGAGCTTTTTCATCCCCACGCGATCAACGACGGAGATCTTGGCGTTGAAAGCACGGCGTCCGTAAGCTTCGATCTTGCTGCTCATCTCGGCGGCCAGGTCGTCGCGCGAGTTGTAACTAAAGGCGACGTCCGCCCCTTCGCGCGCAAAAATGTCGCAGATGGCCGCACCAATTCCACGCGTTCCACCAGTGACGAACGCGCGTTTTCCCTCAAGCAAAAGGCTCACTTAGCTATGTTTCTCCTAAAGTTGGACAGGGAGTTAGTTTATACGCGCGCAGATTAAATCGTGAAACGACGGC
>DASUOZ010000619.1:0-19577 GCA_036276375.1 Pyrinomonadaceae bacterium
GGAATCCTAATTAAGGCTGCCAAGCCTCGGTTGGTTACAACTTAAAGCCTTCTAGCAACCTGCCACCCCCCTTCAGGTTGAGGTAAATACCATTGCCTAAAGATCGCGACTACACAAACGCCTCACCGCCGACTACTGCTCCGGATAACACTGAAGCACAAAGCGCGGCCCCGGTTAACGGAACTGCTGCAGGAAACTCAACTGAATCAGCAACGCCCTCCGCGGCAACACCACCCGCGATCGCCCTGCCGAAAGGCGGCGGCGCAATTCGCGGCATCGGCGAAAAGTTTTCCGCCAATCCGGCCACCGGCACCGGCACGTTAACTTTGCCAATCCCGGCTAGTCCGGCGCGGTCCAACTTTGGACCACAACTCCAGCTCTCGTATGACTCCGGCTCCGGCAATGGTCCATTCGGCATCGGCTGGTCTCTCTCACTCCCGTCCGTCACACGCAAGACGGACAAAGGACTGCCGCAGTATCTCGACAACGACGAGTCAGACGTCTTCATAATTTCCGGCGCCGAAGATCTCGTTCCTGTCCTGGAGGAAACTCCGACCGGCTGGGTGCGTCAGACGCTCCCGAATCGCAACGTCAACGGCGAAGACTTCCGCATTCAACGTTACCGTCCGCGCGTCGAAGGACTGTTTTCGCGCATCGAGCGTTGGACCAATGTACAAACCGGCGAAGCCCACTGGCGCTCGATCACGCGCACGAACGTAACCACGATTTACGGCAACACCGATAACTCCCGCATCTTTTCGGTTGCGGAAGCCGATCCACAACAGGCCAGGAAGATCTTCAGTTGGCTGATCTCGGAAAGTTACGACGATAAAGGCAACGCTATCGTTTACGAGTACGCGGAAGAGACGGACGACAACGTCGACCTAAGCCAGGTCAGCGAACGTAATCGCTTCCGCACGGCGAATCGCTATGTCAAGCGCATTCGCTACGGCAACCGCACGTCGCACCTGGTACAACCCGATTTGGGTTTGCACGAGTGGCTGTTCGAACTCGTCTTCGATTACGACGAGGACCACTTCGAGACACTGCCGCTCGATCTGAACGTTGCCGCTAACGCGCAACATGAGTTCGTCCGTGCCGCGGCCGCGTCAGGAGTGCCGTGGAAAGTGCGGCCGGATCCGTTTTCAGCACACCGCTCAGGATTCGAAGTGCGCACCTATCGCCGCTGCCGCCGCGCGCTCATGTTTCACAGTTTTGACGAGCTCGGCCCCGAGCCATACCTCGTCCGTTCGATCGAGTTTGATTACGCCGATCTCGATTACGCGCAACCGACCACGATCGACACGGAACTCAGTCACCAGGGCAGCACGCGTTTCGCTTCGTTCATCCGCGCGATACATCAATCAGGTTACGTGCGCGACGACACGCGCCCGGTGGTCCAGCGAAACGGCATCAACTATTTCACGTATCTGCGGAAGTCGATCCCGCCGGTGGAATTTGAATACAGCAAGGCCGTCATCGCCGACGACGTCCGCGAGTTGGACGAAAGCAGTGTCGAAAACCTGCCGCTCGGGATCGACGGTAATGCCTACCAGTTTGTCGATCTGGACGGTGAGGGCATCTCCGGCGTCCTGACCGAGCAAGCGTCCACCTGGTTCTACAAACCGAACCTGGGCAACGGGAAGTTTGGCGAAATCCAGGTGCTCAAAACCAAGCCGTCGCTCGCAAACCTGGCGGGCGGACAACAACAACTGCTCGATCTCGCCGGCGATGGCCAACTCGACCTGGTCCAGTTTCGCCCACAAACACCCGGCTTTTACGAACGAACCACTGACGAAAACTGGGAACCGTTTCGGCCTTTCACTGCTCAACTGAACATCTCGTGGGACGAGCCAAACCTGCGCTTCGTCGATCTGAACGGCGACGGCCACGCCGACGTGCTGATCACCGAACACGAAGCGATCACGTGGTATCCGTCGTTGGGTGAAGAAGGGTTTAGTTCCGCGCGGCGCGTGCGCCAGTCGCTCGACGAGGAGAAAGGTCCGCGGCTTGTGTTTGCTGACGGCACGCAGTCGATCTATCTCGCGGATATGTGCGGCGACGGACTCACGGATCTCGTACGCATCCGCAATGGCGAAGTCTGTTACTGGCCCAATCTCGGCTACGGGCACTTCGGCGCAAAAGTCACGATGGACAATACGCCATTGTTTGATCGGCCCGACCAGTTCAATCAAAAACGCATTCGTCTTGCCGACATCGACGGCTCGGGCGTCACGGACATCATTTACTTCGACAACCAGCGCGGCGCACTCATTTACTTCAACCAGTCGGGCAATCGCTGGAGCGCCCCGCGCCCCCTCGCGCAGTTTCCCAAGTTCGACAGCTTTTCGACCGTGACAACGGCGGACCTGCTCGGCAACGGCACGACGTGTCTCATCTGGTCCACTTCCCTGCCCACGCACTCTCGCCGCCCGCTTCGTTACATTGATTTAATGAGCGGCCACAAGCCGCACCTGCTGACGAAAGTAATCAACAACCTCGGCGCTGAAACGACAATCACCTACGCCCCTTCGACGAAGTTCTATCTCGCCGACAAAGCAGCGGGAACGCCGTGGATCACGAAGCTTCCCTTCCCGGTTCACGTGGTCGAACGCATCATCAGCGAAGATCGCATCAGCAAGAACCGTTGTGTCACTCGCCACGCCTACCATCACGGCCACTTCGACGGCGTTGAGCGCGAGTTCCGTGGTTTTGGACGCGTGGACCAATGGGACACCGAAGAGTTTGCGGCGCTGAACGCGACGCAGGAACTCTCGCCTGCAACGAACATCGACGAGGCGTCGCACATGCCACCCGTGCTCACGCGCACGTGGTTTCACACCGGCGTCGACCTCGGACGCGATCGCGTTTCACGTTTCTTCGCCGGACTCTTGAATGGAACCGACGTGGGCGAGTACTACCGCGAGCCGGGTCAAAACGATGCGCAGGCCGCGCGCTTGCTACTCGACGACACGGTGCTGCCGCCTGGATTGAACGTTGCCGGGGAACGCGAGGCGTGTCGCGCATTGAAAGGCTCAATGCTGCGCCAGGAAGTCTATGCTCTCGACGGCACAAGCCGTGAGATTCACCCGTACACAGTCGCCGAACAAAATTTCACTATCGAGGTAGTGCAACCGCGGGGCGACAATCGCCACGCAGTGTTTTTCACTCATCCGCGCGAAGCGATCAACTACCACTACGAACGCAATCCTGACGACCCGCGCGTCGATCATACCGTCACGCTCGAAGTCGACGAGTTTGGCGACGTGTTGAAATCAGCCACCATCAACTATGGCCGCCGCGTGCCCGATCCGGCCCTCGAGCTGCGTGACCAACGCAAACAACAACTGCTGCTGACCTACACCGAAAACGATTTCACGAACCCTGTCGACGCCGCTGACGATTACCGCACGCCGGTTATCGCGGCGATGCGCGCGTTTGAGATCACCGGGCTCGCGCTTCCCGTGGGCCAGATCCGTTTCAACGTCGAGGACCTGCTGATCGCCGCCGCCGGCGCGGTCAACATTGCTTACGAGACCACACCAACCACCGGCGTTTTGCAAAAGCGCCTGATCGAGCACGTGCGTACAATCTATCGCCGCAACGACCTGACTGGACCACTGGCGCTCGGCCAACTCGAATCGCTGGCGCTACCGCATCAGGTTTATAAACAAGCGTTCACACCAGGTTTGCTCGCCGCGGTTTTCGGCGGCAGAGTGACCGACCCGATACTCGCGGACGAGGGTCACTACGTTCACTCCGAAGGCGACGCGAATTGGTGGATTGCCTCCGGTGAGATTTTCTACTCGACGAATACCGCCGACACGCCGGCGCAGGAATTGGCCCACGCGCGCGCGAACTTTTTCCTGCCCCATCGATACCGCACTCAGTTTCATACCAACCTCGTCAACACGGAAACCGTCATTCTCTATGACGCATACCATTTGTTGCTGCTGGATTCGCGCGACGCTTTGGGTAATCGCATCACCGTAGGCGAGCGCGACGCGGCCGGCAACATCACGTCGCAGGGCAACGATTATCGCGCGCTCCAACCGTTTGTCGTGATGGACCCGAATCGCAATCGCGCGGTCGTGTCGTTTGACGCGCTCGGAATGGTCGCGGGTTCGGCCCTCATGGGTAAACCCGTGCCCGCGCCGGTCGAAGGTGATTCGCTGACCGGCTTTATCGCCGACTTAACGGAAGCGCAAGTCCTCGCACAACTAACAAACCCACTCGCCGCACCCGCGGCAGTGCTCGGCAATGCCACGCAGCGGATCATCTACGATCTCTTCGCTTATCACCGCACGCGAACTCAACCGGAACCGCAATGCGCCGTTGCCTACAGCGTGCACCGTGAGACGCATGTGAGCGATCCGCTGCCGCCGGGCGGACTCAGATTCCAGCATGGCTTCGCTTACTCCGACGGCTTCGGACGCGAGATCCAGAAGAAAGCTCAAGCCGAAGCTGGACCAGTCCCCCAACGCGATCCTCAAGGCAACATCATCGTCGGCCCAAACGGCCAACCCGTGATGACCGCGGCCGACGTCTCGCCTCGTTGGGTCGGCTCGGGCTGGACCATCTTCAACAACAAGGGAAAGCCGGTGCGCCAGTTTGAGCCGTTCTTTAACGACACGCACCGTTTTGAGTTTGACGTACGCATCGGCGTCAGCCCGATCACGTTTTACGATCCGGTCGGACGCGCCGTCGGCGTCGTTGGTCCAAACCACACCTGGGAAAAGACGGTGTTCAATCCGTGGCGGCAGGAGATGTGGGACGTTAACGACACCGTTTTGATCGCCGACCCACGCACGGATCCCGACGTCGGAAATTTCTTTGCCCGGCTGCCCACTGCTGAATTCCTGCCCACGTGGCATACACAGCGGCAAGGTGGCGCGCTTGGCCCACAGGAACAAGCCGCCGCCGCCAGGGCGGCCATCCACGCGAACACCCCAACGGTGACCCACGCCGACTCGCTCGCGCGCAGTTTCCTGACGGTGGTCCACAACCGGTTTAAGTACAGCAATACACCGCCGCTCGATCCGCCCGTTGAAGAGTTTCACTTGAACCGGGTGGATCTCGATATCGAAGGCAATCATCGCAACGTGTTCGACGTCCTTGATCGGCTCGTGATGCGCTACGACTACGACATGCTCGGAAATCGCATTCATCAGGCCAGCATGGAAGCAGGCGAGCGCTGGATGCTGAACGACGTCGTCAACAAACCGCTCTACGCCTTCGACAATCGCGATCACCGGATGCGCACTACTTACGACGCGCTGCGGCGGCCCACGGATTCGTTTATGAGGCAGGGCGCCGGGCCGGAACTAACCGTCGGACGGACCGCCTACGGCGAGTCACAAGCGAATCCCGAAGATTCGAATTTACGCACCCGAGTGTTTCAGGTTTTCGATCAGGCAGGTGTGGTTACAACCGATGGCTACAACTTCAAGGGGAACACTTTGCGCACCGGGCGCCAACTCGCTGTCGAGTATGCCGCTGATCTCGATTGGGCCGGCGCGGTGCCTCTGGAACCTGACGTCTTTACCACCAGCACCAGTTTCGATGCGCTCGGTCGACCGCTCGAACTGCGTCCGCCGGACAACAGCGTCGTCAGACCACAATTCAACGAAGCGGGACTGCTCGAACGCGTCGAGGTAAACCTGCGCGGCGAGCAGCAGGACGGCCAGCCGATTTGGACCGAGTTCGTTTCGGACATCGACTACGACGCAAAAGGTCAGCGCGTCAGTATCGACTACGGCAACAACACCCGAACGACTTACGAGTACGATCCATTTACTTTCCGTCTCACGGGTCTCCGGACGCAACGCGCTGCTGCGACTTTTCCCGCTGATTGTCCGCAACCTCCGTTGCCTGGCTGGCCTGGCTGTAACGTCCAGAACCTGAGTTACACCTACGACCCGACCGGCAACGTGACGCACATTCGCGACGACGCGCAGCAAACCGTTTACTTTCAGAATCGACGCGTCGAGCCGAGCTCCGAGTACACTTACGACGCAATCTATCGCCTCATCGAAGCTGACGGCCGCGAACACCTGGGCCAGATCGGCGGCTCACCGATACCTCATTCCTATAACGACGTACCGCGCCTAGGAATACTCCTTTCGACCAGTGACGGCCGGGCAATGGGCCGTTACCTCGAGCGCTACCTGTACGATCCTGCGGGCAACCTTACAGAAATGGCCCATCGCGGCACTGATCCCTCGAATCCCGGATGGACACGCAGCTACGTCTACGACGAGATCAGTCAACTCGAACCGTTGCGTCGCAGCAATCGATTGACGAGCACTACTGCCGGCGGTAGCCCGGCGGAAACCTACAGCACCGGCGGCGACGGCTACGACGCACACGGCAACATGCTGCGGCTGCCGCAACTGCAAGCGATTCAATGGGACTTTAAGGACCAACTGCGCATGTCGCGCCGGCAGGCAGTGAACGCAGCGGATGCGGACGGAACAGCTCGTCAGGGCGAACGAACGTTTTATGTATATGACTCCGGCGGCCTGCGCGTCCGCAAAGTGACGGAGCTCGCCGGCGGCCAGATTCGTGACGAGAGAATTTATCTCGGTGGTTTCGAGATCTACCGGCGTAACGGCGTTACCCCGCTCGTGCGCGAAACGCTCCACGTCATGGACGACCAAAGGCGGATCGCAATGGTCGAGACACGCACGCAGGGCAATGAACCCGGTGTGCCGCCGCAACTAATTCGCTTCCAGTATGACAATCATCTCGGCTCCGCCTCACTCGAATTGGACCAGCAGGCGCAGATCATCTCCTACGAAGAGTACGCGCCCTACGGCAGCACTTCTTTCCAGGCAGTGCGCAGTCAAACGGAAACGCCCAAGCGCTATCGCTACTGTGGGAAAGAACGCGACGAAGAGTCAGGGTTGAATTATCACAATGCGCGTTATTACATCGGGTGGCTGGGCCGCTGGCTGAGCGCGGATCCGATCGGGATCGGAGACGGGCTGAATCTCTACATCTACTGCAAGAACAACCCCGTCATGCATAAGGACGATTCCGGAACGGACGCCCGGCTGACGGTCAATCAACAGAACAACACGATCACTTACTCATCCACGGTCCACGTGTATGGATCGACCGCCGACATCGCGCAGTTTAGACCGGCGTCGGAACGCGCAACCGAGTTTTACCGCAATGCCGGCGGTACAGTGAACATCGACGGGCGTGTCTGGAACGTGCAGTACGACGTGCAGTTTCAATTTCACGACACCTCGACACAATCCTTGCCCTCAAGTTTCGGAACGATCCTCAGCCAGATGATGGACCCAAGACTTCAGGAGTTATGGGTCGACCCTAATACACACCGGTTACGGTTCGGCGGCTTAATGACGCTGTACGGCGATTCGCACATGCGGAGTCTGGAAACGGGTCTCCGTCAAGTACCGGGGTACAGATCCGGCGACACTGTGATCAGTTTTCAGGATCTTCCCGAAGTCGCTCCGGGCATAAGACCCAATGGCGTGACATTCCAAATCTGGCCGTCGTTTATGGGTGCGGTAGGTTCAATCCCGGTGCCCAACAGCAACGCGTTGATGTATCTCGATAGGGGTAACAACTCGACCGAGGATGATTTGTATGGGACGCTAATTCACGAGGTCGGTCACACCCTCGGATTCGACGAGCGTTATACAAATATCGGCGGCTCGGGCATTCCTCATGAACGATTTGCATCAGACTTCATGAGCTCCAGAAATCCCTCTGGGACGCCCACCTTCAGCGCTGAACATCGCGAAGCCTCAGCGAGATTCGGGGCCTATGTAGCGAACGGACGCGACGTCAACGGTGCTGCGATCAGGGACTTCAGAGTCGACACCACGACGAGTTACGACCCCTTGAACCGAGTCGAACAGTTTTCGGGTGGGGCAATCAATCCGGACTACGAGCGCTTGCAACGCCGGCTCCGATCCGACAATTGGTCACGGTTCCGGCAGCAACTCGCACCGCCGCCGCCCCCGCCGGCAGTACAGATCTTTGGTCTGCCACGGGACCCGCTGGGAAGAAGTTCACGCTTTCAAGTCTTACCCGGCTGGAACCCCAGCTCGCCACAAACCACAACTGTTTTCAGTGGACGTTTTTAATATTCCGAAGGAGCGCCCTCATGCCTAAAATTACTGGCCGTGTTATCGACCGCAAAACCAGAATCGGTGTTGCCGGACTGCGCATTGAAAGCTGGGACAAAGAGCAGGTTGTCAAAGATCAGGTTGCCAGCGCCGTAACCAATACGGAAGGCGTCTTTGAAATCCAGCTTGAAGACGCCGAAGTGAAGAAACTCTTCCGTGGCCGCAAACCCGATCTCTTCTTCAAAGTGTTTGCCGACGGGCGTCTCCTCCGCAGCACTGAAGATTCCGTGCTGTGGAACCTCGAGAAGTCGGCGGACGTCGTCATCGAAGGCGACTTCGTGACCGCGCCGATCGCGACTCCGATCGTGATCGCACCCGTCGAACAGATACCCGAAGTGCGCGGCACGATTCGCATGGCCGACGGTTTTCCAGCGAATGGATTTGCCGTGGCTGCTTTCGACCGCGATCTGCGTCGCGAAGAAGAGTTGGGCCGAGCGCAAACGGACGCGCAGGGTTTCTATCGCATTCGTTACAAGCTCTAGCAGGCGCAAGCGTCCGAAGCAGGCACCGCGGATTTGGTTGTCAAGGTGTTTTCGAAGGACGGCAAGGTTCTCATCACTTCGCCGACCTTATTCAACGCGCCTTTGATTGCCGAAGTGGATCTCACGGTGCCGCAGGAAACATTGCCTCCCACTCCGCTATTCGACAGGATCCAGGACACGCTGAAGCCGTTGCTCGGCCAGTTGAGCTTCGAACAACTGGATGAGAACAAGCAAAACCAGGACATCACCTTCCTCGCCGGTGAAACGGGCTTTGAAAAGCGCGTGCTGGCGCGGTTTGTCCTGGGCCATCGCATGAAGACGCGAGAATTGCCGCCTGAGTTCTGGTTTGTGTTGCTGCGCAACAATGCGTTGTTTGAGTTCGTTCCCGAACAAAATCTCGAAGAGCAGTTACGTGCTGTGGTTGAGAAACTCTCGGGACTCGACGCCACGGCAGTCCGAAACATCCTCGCCGATGGTCTGCGCGAGAATGAGATCGCGAAGTCGTTTGAAGAGCAAACGAAGCGCTGGGTCGAGGCGTTTTTACGCTTCGTTGCGAGCCGCACGATCAGCGACAAGGGCGATCCGACGTTTGTTAAGTCAGCACTGGACCACGCCGGAATCAAGGACACAAAGAAACAGGAGAAGTTTGCGCAACTGTTTCTCGAACACAAGGCGCTGACGCCTGGGTTGCTGACGGTACTCGAGAAAGACAAGGCGTTCAGCAAGCCGGAAGTTGACGATCTACGCACGTCGTTCCAGTTGGCCCAGTTAACGGGCAGCGATTTCACTGTCGTCAAGGCGTTGAAGGATGAGTTCAAGGTGCGCGAGCCGCAGCAGATCCGGCAGCTCGCGAAGAAAACCGAGAAGGAATGGGTTGAGTTTGCGAAAAAGAAACACGCCGCGGGGGCGATCAAGTTGCCGTTTGAAGTCGGCGTGCTCGCTGATCGCGACAAGGTGCCGGAAGCGGAAGTGTTTGGCAAGATGCTCGAGCGCGAGTTTCGCAACGCCTTTCCAACCGTTGCTTTTGCCGGCGGCCTGCAACGCGCGCTCAGCAACGGCGGCTCAAAAGGACTGAAAGAAGCGCGCCGGATCGGACAGTTTCTCGAGCGCAACGAAAACTTCGAACTGCTGCGCACGCCGATCGACGAGTTCCTCAAAGCCGCGCCCAACGCCAACCGCGATCCACGCGCCCAGGACGACGCGTTTCGCCAGGAGCTCAAGGCCGTGCAACGCGTGTTCAAGCTCGCGCCTTCATTCGAAGCGACTGACGCGCTACTCGCCGAGAACCTGCACTCAGCGCAACAGATCTACCGTCTGGGCCGAAACCAGTTTGTCCAACGCTTCGCCGACAAGCCCGGGTTCACTCGCGAAAGCGCAAAGATCACGTGGAACCGCGCGGCCGACACACACGCCGCCGTCGTGACGATCGTCGGTGACGTGCAGTCGCTCGACGCCGAAGGTCTGCCGCTGGCTCTGAAGACCGCGGAAGACGGCGTTTCGATTTTCCCCAATTGGGACAACCTGTTCAAAGCCGGCGACCTGTGCGAATGCGAGCATTGCCGCTCGGTGCTGAGTCCGGCTGCTTACTTTGCGGATTTGCTGATGTTTGTCCGCGATAGACGCGCGGAGAATCCCGCTTTCACCGTCAAAGACATTCTCTTCCGGCGCCGCGCCGATCTCGGTTTTATCGAACTCAACTGTGAAAACGCGCTCACGCCGTTTCCGTATATCGACACGGTTTGCGAAGTGTTGGAATCCGTCGTCGATGCGACCGGTGCGAATGATTTACAACTTACCGGCTTCACTGCGATCCCTGCCGATCCACTCGCCGCAAACGCGGCTGTGGCCGCTGCGCTCACAACCGCATTCACCGATCCGGTGAACGACGGCAAACAGAAGATCGCGCTCGGCGCGGATTTCACGCTCTCGCAGGTGACGCCCGCGGATCCGAATCGCTGGGTCGTTCACGGCGACAACGCCAGTTACCTGTTGAAGAAAAAAGGTGGCGCCGATTTCTTCGCGGAGATCCTGCGTAACACGAAGACCACGGCTGACGAGTTGCGCGCCTATCCGCAGTACGTGAATCCGAAGGCGTACGAGACGCTGCGCACGCAACGCTTCCCAATGGGCCTGCCGTTCGATTTGTTTGGGGAAGAGGTGCGGGCGGCGTGCCAGAAGACAAATCTGCAACGCTGGGACCTGATGCAAACGTATCGTGGTCCACTGGCGCCAAACAATCCCACCACCGGCCAGATCGCCGCCGAGTACTTCGGCATCAGCATCGATCCGGGCGCGCCAACGGACGAGTTTCGGTTGATGCTTGTGGCTGACACTTCAGTCGCCACCCAGCAGGCGGTGTGGGGCGAATCGGCGCCCAGTTGGTTAACGGACGTCGGCAACGTCAAAAACTTTCTCAATAAGACGGGCCTTGAATACAACGACGTACTGACGCTCCTGGATCTGCGGTTCATCAATCCCGGCGGCAACCTCGTTATCAATCATCTGGATGCGTCGTGCGACCTGGATCAGAAAGTCATTCAGGTGCTGAGCCCGACGATTCTCGATCGCCTTCATCGCTTCCTGCGGCTGTGGCGGAAGTTGAAGGGCTGGAAGATGTGGGAGCTGGATCTCGTCATCCGTCACCCACAGATCGGCAACGGAGTCATCACCGAGCAGTTTCTGATCAACCTCTTCTTCTTCCAGCAACTAAGAAAGCGACTCGGTCCGAAGGTCACGGTCGAACAGGCCGCGGCGCTGTTCGGTAATCTCAACATCGAAACGCACTTTACCGAGCTCCACAAGAAACGCGACGACGCCATCTACCAGAAGACGTTTCTCAACCGCCGTCTCTTCAACCCACTCGACACGGCGTTTGAGATTCCCGCGGGCGGCACAGATCTGCCTGCCGGTGAACTCATGGCGGATCATCAGTCGGTGATCGGCGCTGCGCTGGGCCTGCGCGAGGCGGACCTGACCACCTTTAAAGGCCTGACCAGAGTCAACGGCACTCCTTATCTCAATAACGACGACCTGAATCTCGCCAACCTCTCGTTCCTCTGGCGGCATTCATGGCTCGCGAAACTCCTGAAATACAAAGCCGCCGACTGGCAAACGTTGCTCAAGGTCCTCAATCAGGACGTGACCAGCTTCGCGAATCCTGAAGCTGCGTGGAACTTCGTCCAGACCGTCGATCGAATAGTCGCTCATGGCTTCACGCTCGACGAGCTCATCTGGATCCTCGACGCCGATCGCAACGCAAAAGCTGCGGTCAAAGAGGCCGACGCTACTCGCTTTCTCGCCGCGCTGCGCAAAGAACTGCAAAGTATTCGCGATCAATTCGACCCGGCGCAGTTCAGTTTTCTCACCGCGGCGCCGCCAACCGACGTCAATTCGTTAACGGCACTGCTCACTTCCCTGCTGCAACAACTCAATCGCGACGAAGTCGCGACGCAGTTCTTCGTCGATACCTTGGAAGACGACATCACACAGGAACGCGAAGTCCCCACGATGCCGGGCGGCTTCACGTTTCCAGCGGGGATCACCGCGACCATCCCGATCAGCTTCAGCGACGGCGTGCTGCGTTTCAAAGGCGTGATGCTCAACGCGCAACAAAACACGCTGCTCAACGATCCGTCGCTGGCGGCAGTGACAGGCATCGCGGACTACCAGAACGCCATCAACGAATTCTTCAACCGCCCGCGTCTGGCGCTGAAGTTCTTTGAACCCGTCTTCACTGCGCCACTCGACGTTCTGCCGGCAGCCGTGGACTTCCGGTCGCTACCGGATCCAGCACTCGCTGCGAAGATCTCTTACGACCCCGAACAGCGTCTGCTCCAGTTCAACGGCATTCTTTCGCAGGCGGAAAAAGCGCTGCTCGACGCACTCTCCGCCGACGTTCCTTACCGTGGCGCAGTAAACAGTCTGTTTAATCAACCCGGCCTGGCCGCTCCACCCGAACGCATCTGGCTCATGGACGCGGACCTGCTGTTTCCCCTGCGCGATCCGGACGATCCGGCGAACGACAACCTCGCGAAGAACCTGGCCACCGCGATAAATAAGGCGCTCGCTTATCTCTTGCGAACCCGATCGCAAAACGCCGTGCTCGTACAAACGAGCGCTCAGCTTGGTCTGACGGAAGCGGTAACCGGCTTCCTCTTAACCGAGTACGGGGTCCTGCCGGCCACCGTTATGGACCATCTGACCGGGCCCTTCGTCGCGACGTCCAGCGTGATCGATTACGCGACGTTGAAACCGACCTTCGACGGCTGGTTCTGGATGAATCGTGTGGCCTCGCTATTGAAGAAATGGAAAGTCACACTCGAGGAACTCGAGCAAATCGTCGAGCTCACACCAGACGCGCAACTGCTCGATTTCCTTAGTCTGCCCGTCGACAACGCCGGCGCGATCGCTTCACTTGAACGACTGCTGCGCACCGCGTCGTTGCTGCGTCTGCGCGACACGCTGCCCGAAACCGGAACCACGCTGCTCGAAGTTCTCGAACGGCTCATGGATCCGGGCGCGACTCCAGCTACGTTTGCCGCCGACGTGCAACTGCTAAACGAGGACTGGCTGGCGACCGACGTCACGGAGCTCATCACATCGCTCAATCTCACGTTCAAAGCCCACTACTTTCTCGCCGAGAACTGGGAACGACTGCGACGTGCGTTCTTCTTTATCAACAACCTCAATGCCAACGCCGCGACAGTCAAGACTTTCGCCGCCGCAACGATGGACTTCGATCATGCCGCGACGATGAAAGAACTCCTGCGATCGAAGTTTGGCGAAGACACGTGGCTCACGCTCAGCGCCGAAATCCAGGACGTGCTGCGCGAACGCAAGCGCGACGCGCTCGTCGCTTACCTGCTCACGCACCCGCAACCCGATCCGCCGTCGCAGAAGTGGGAAAACACAAACGACCTTTACGCCTATTACCTGTTGGACGTCGAGATGTCGTCGTGTCAGCTCACCAGTCGT
Source organism: Pyrinomonadaceae bacterium (assembly GCA_036276375.1). Taxonomy (GTDB): domain Bacteria; phylum Acidobacteriota; class Blastocatellia; order Pyrinomonadales; family Pyrinomonadaceae; genus PSRF01. The sequence goes on from DASUOZ010000619.1 coordinate 13,619, forward strand.
TTGGTCCAGGGCTCGGGATCGATCCAGTTGTTTGTCCAACGCTGCTTCATGGGTCTCGAGCCGGACGTAACCGTCAAAGCCGATGGCGCCGACGGCGACAGCGCGTGGCGCTGGTGGAAATGGATGTCGAAGTATCGCGTGTGGGAGGCGAACCGGAAGGTCTTTCTGTGGCCCGAAAACTGGATCGAGCCGGAGTTGAAGAAAGATCGTTCGCAGTTCTTCAAAGATCTCGAGAACGAGTTGACGCAGAATGAGATCAACGAATTCACGGTCGAGACGGCGTTCACTAACTATCTCGACAAACTCGACGGCGTGGCCCAACTCGAAATCGCCGGCTTCTATCACGAAGACGACGGTGACAACGCCATCATTCACGTCTTTGGCCGCACGCCCGGCGCCGAGCCGCACCTTTATTACTACCGCACCTACGACTACCGGCAGTGGACGCCGTGGGAGAAAGTCGAGCTCGACATTCAGGGCGATTATCTCGTTCCGGCAGTCGTCGGTAAGCGACTGTTTCTCTTCTGGCCCATCTTTACGGAAATGCCGGACGACACGCAGAACAAAACAGCGCCGGTGCCGAAAATGGATACCCAGAACTCCGGGAACATGGACCTGAAAAAGGCGCAAAAGGTGCTCAAGCTACAGATGGCTTGCAGCGACTACCGGCTCGGCAAGTGGACGCCAAAACGCGTCTCCAAAGACTTCATGCTAAGCGGCCCGTACGAAGATGAGATCGTGAGAAAGAATTACGAGTTTTATCTCGTCGACCGCAGTGAGATCGACGGAACGTTTGGCATCAACTTCGAGGGCAGTAGCTTCGCGCCGAATGCTGTTTTCAAGAACGTCGCCGGTCTGGGCGGCAGTTTCGAAATCACTGGTTGCAAGGGCCTGCCGGTCTTAGGAGATCTTCCGGGCAGCTTCAAGCATGTTGTCCGTCCGGAAACGGGATCGGTCGCCGAACCGACTGAATTTCTGAAATGGGTCGAGCGCGAATCATTTGCCCGCACCGACCTGGCCCCAAAAACGGATTTCACGCTCCAGAATTTCGCGTTCGGCGGCAACGGTTCGTTGCTGACGCCATTGCTGATCCAAACACCGGGCCTGTTCAAAGACACACCACCGTGGCACCTGTCTTACATGGACAAATTGCTCGCCGACGGTATGGAAATTCTGGCGCAGTTTCGCGACCGCACGCCGCTGCCGATGGGCACCTGGTTACCGTTTTTCTACAACGACAGGAAGCGCACGTTTTTTGCGCTGCCTTGTCTCGCCCCGCCGCGAACACGCGGCGAGAACCTGACCTTGAACGGCGGCGCCGCGCTGGGCAACATACGTCTCTACTATCCGGAAGTGAAGAAGGTGTTTCGCCAGTTCGAACTCTTCTTCGAAGGTTTCTTCCGCACCTGGGTCGACTCGCAGGACTTCACCACACTCACTCAGGCACAGCGCCATGGGTTGGACCAGTTTCTGTTCCAGCAATTTCCACTCGAAGCGCCCGCGCCGCATCCAACCGGAGCGCCCGAACCGTACTCAGAAGCACGCATCGAGCAGATTAAAGATCTGATCGTGCGCTACTTCATGCGCTTCGCTCACCTGTACATCGGTCTGCTCGCGCAATTCGCGTTTCTGTTCCGGCAGTTTCACTTCAAGAACTTCTATCACCCGTTTGTGTGCGACTTTGCGAAGCTCGCGTACAACCCACTCAAGGGTATTCCGGCGATGATGAGCCGCGAGACTCAACTGAAAAACTCCGGCTTCAATTTCAAGCTCACACACCAGCCGACTGTGTTTGTTGTGGAAGATGGAACGGAAGAGTTTTATCCGATGGAGGACGTCGACTTCAGACCCGACGGCGCTTACGCGCCTTACAACTGGGAGCTCTTCTACCACGCTCCGCTGTTTATCGGAAACATGTTGAGCAAGAACCAGCGTTTCGCGGAAGCCCGCGATTGGTACCACTACATTTTCAATCCGATCGGCGTGGAGAGCACGGTTCCCGGTGGCTCAACGATGAGCAAGTACTGGATCACGAAGCCGTTTTTCGAGACAACGGAGCCTCAATACGTGCAGCAGCGCATAGAAAACATCATGCGCATGCTGGCGGGCGACACGAGTGTTCCCGGCTTCTCGGCCGCCGCGAAAGCGGAGCTCGAAGCGCAGGTGCTCGACTGGCGCACTTACCCGTTTGAGCCGCATCGCATCGCCAATTATCGGCGCGTCGCGTATCAGAAAACGGTCGTGATGAAGTATCTCGACAACCTGATCGCGTGGGGCGACTTCCTGTTCCGCCAGGACAGCATGGAAAGCATCAACGAAGCGACTCAACTCTACATCCTCGCCGCGGAGATACTTGGACCACGGCCGCGGAAAGTTCCGCCGCAAGTCAAACCGCCGGTCGAAAGCTTCAATGAGTTGGAGACGGAGTTAGACAAGTTTTCGAACGCCTTGATTGCGGTAGAGAACCTCGTGCCGCCACCGATCGGTTCCGAGGATGGCGATGCTGAAGACGCTCCGCCGGTGCCGATGCTCTACTTCTGCATTCCTCGCAACGACAAGATGTTGAGCTACTGGGACACGGTCGCCGATCGTCTGTTCAAGATTCGCCACTGCATGAACATCGAAGGAGTCGTGCGGCAGTTGGCGTTGTTCGAACCGCCGATCGATCCCGGCGCGCTCGTCAAAGCTGTCGCCGGTGGCATCGACATCAGCAGTGCGCTCGCAGATCTCAACGCGCCGTTGCCGCTCTATCGTTTCGGCACACTGATGCAGCAGGCGAATCAGGTGTGTGACGACGTGAAGGCGCTCGGCGGTGCATTACTCTCGGCACTCGAAAAGAAGGATGGCGAAGCATTGAGCCTGTTGCGGCAGGGCCAGGAAATCCGCATGAACGAAGCGGTCAAGGCCGTCAAAAAGCAACAGATCGACGAAGCGAAAGAGAACCTTGCTTCCTCGCTGCTCAGTAAAGAACTCGCGCAGATCAAACTGAAGTACTACGAAAGCCGCGAGTTTATGAACACGGGTGAAACGGCAGCGCTGGCGTTAGGCGCGATCTCGATCGCCTTAACGACCGCCGGCACTGTCATGGACATTCTCGGCGGAGTGCTTGCTGCGATTCCCGACTTCGACATCGGCGCGTCCGGTTTCGGCGGTTCGCCGGTCGTGAAGGTAAAAACGGGTGGCGTGAGTTTCAGCAAGGCTGTCGAGCTAGCGGCGCGCGGGCTTTATCAAACGTCGACGATCCTCGACAAGGGCGCTTCGATCGCGACCACTGTCGCTTCGTACGAACGACGTAAAGAGGAGTGGGACTTCCAGCGCGATCTCGCCGCGAAAGAGATCCAACAGCTCGAGCGCAACATCGCTGCTGCCGAGCTCCGTATCGCGATCGCGGAAAAAGAGCTCGCCAACCAGGAACAGCAGATCGAGGACGCGAAGGCTGTGGACGCCTTCATGCGCTCGAAGTACACGAACCTCGAGTTGTACCAGTGGCAGATCGGGCAGATCTCGGGCGTCTATTTCCAGAGTTACCGGCTGGCTTACGACCTCGCGAAACGAGCGGAACGTTGTTTCCGTTTCGAGCTCGGCCTCGCCGACAGCAGCTACATCAACTTTGGTTATTGGGACAGTTTGAAGAAGGGGTTGATGTCCGGCGAGAAGTTGCAGTATGACTTGCGGCGGCTCGACAATGCTTATGTGGAGAAGAACCGGCGCGAGTTTGAATTGACGAAGCACATTTCGCTGGCGCTGCACGATCCGTTGGCGTTGATCCGGCTGCGCGAAACGGGTCGCTGCTTCTTCCAACTGCCGGAAGAGATCTTTGACCTCGACTATCCGGGTCACTATTTCCGGCGCATCAAGTCAGTGAGCATGACGCTGCCGTGCGTTGTTGGTCCATACACGACCGCGGCCGCCACGCTGCGCTTGTTAAAGAACAGCATCCGCGTCGTTACCACTAACGGCGACAACGGATATGCGCGCAATACCGACGACACGGGTCTGCCCGCTGACGACGAGCGGTTCATCGAGAACAACATTCCGGCGAAAGCGATCGCCGCCAGCACGGCGCAGAACGATGGCGGCCTGTTTGAAATGAACTTCCGCGACGAGCGCTACCTGCCGTTTGAAGGCGCGGGCGTGATCAGCAACTGGTCGTTGGAGTTGTTCAACGATCCGAAGGCGAACAACCCCGATCCGGACAACCCTGATTTCGGCAAGCCGTTGCGCCAGTTTGACTACAGCACGATCTCCGATGTGGTGTTGCACGTCAAATACACGGCGCGCGAAGACGCCGGGCTGTTTAAGAACAACGCGGTTTCGCACCTGCGCGACTACTTCGAGCAGGAAGAGCAAAACCGATCGATTCGCATGTTTGATCTGCGGCAGGAGTTTCCGTCGCAGTGGCACCGCTTCCTGCACCCGACCAACCCAGCCGATGGAAACGTGTTTGAGTTTGAGATGTCTTCAGACTTGTTCCCGCTGAAAGACGCGGGCAAGACGCTCAAGATCAACACGATCTGGCTGGTGGCGCGCGCGAGTGATCCCGGAACGTACACGATCACGATGAGCCCGCCCTTGCCCGAGCCGCCGCCGGCGGATGCAAACGTCCGAGAGCTTGCGCCCAGCGACGAGTACGGTCGTTTGCACATCGACGTAAACGACGACGTTGCGGTTCTCGGGGTCACGATCGTGCCGGACGATCCGGCGGTCGCGTGGAACCTGCGGATGCGTGATCCGAATGGCGACGATCTGACGGCGACGGAAGTCTCGGACCTCGTGATGGTACTCGGCTACGAATGGGACTGAGCTCCGCCACAAAGAGGCACAGAAGGCACAAGCCATTGGCGTGATCCGCAGTAAGACCTGCAACTCACTTGTGCTTCTTGTGCCTCTTGTGGCTGTAGTTTATCTTCGAGACTGCTCAACAAGACCGCCGCCGCCGGAGGATCAGTGAAGACGTCTCGTGCCGCCGTTCTGACAAGTTTCGAAGCACCGCTCGAACTCAAAGAGTTTCCCCTGCCTCAATCGATCGAACCTGGCGGCGCGCTCGTCAAAGTTGAGCTCGCAGGCATCTGCGGCACCGACGTGCATCTCTGGCACGGACAACTTCCAATTCCCTTGCCTGTTATTCTCGGACACGAAACAGTCGGCGTGATCGAACAAATCGGCGACCGTCCGCCGGCTGACTGGGCCGGGAACGCGTTGGCGATCGGTGATCGCATCACGTGGAGCTCGTCCATCAACTGCAACGAGTGTTACTACTGCCGAGTGAAGCCCGAGCCGACGCGTTGTTTGAAACGCAAAGCCTACGGCATCTCTTACGATTGCCGCATCGCGCCGCATCTGTTTGGCGGCTACGCAGATTACATTTACCTGCGGCCCGGAACTTCTATCTTCAAAATCCCCGAACAGTTACCCACAGAAGCAGTCGTTGGCGCAGGTTGTGCCTTGACCACATCGCTGCACGGCGTCGAGAGAATCCGTGTAAGCATGGGCGACAACGTCGTGATTCAGGGCTCTGGACCAGTTGGCCTGGCGTCGCTGGCCGTGGCGAAATCGAGTGGCGCGGCGCAGATCATCGTCTTTGGTGGTCCACCGCATCGACTCGAGCTTGCGAAACGCTTTGGCGCCGACGTTTGTATCGATATTGACGAGAGCTCAGTCGAGGAGCGGAAGGCGCGAGTGCTCGAATTAACGGGCGGCTTCGGCGCGGATGTGGTGTTGGAGTGCGTCGGGATTCCGCCGGCGGTACCTGAAGGACTCGAGCTCTGTCGTGACGGCGGTCGTTATCTCGTGCTCGGTCATTACGGAAACGCGGGCGCCATCCCGATCAACCCGCACGTAATCACGAGAAAGCAATTGGTAGTCGCGGGTTCGTGGGGCTTCGAGCCCCGTCACACACGCGCGGCGCTGGCGTTTCTCTCGCGCAACCGCGAGCAGTTTCCGTTCGAAAAACTCGTGA
>DASUOZ010000620.1:0-2950 GCA_036276375.1 Pyrinomonadaceae bacterium
CGGGTGTTACGACGACTACTCGCTCGGGATCACCGATCCGTTCCGCTGGAAGAGAATCAAAAGACTCTAGCGGGCTTTCGATCTGTGACAGTTAGCGCTACTCTGTGCTCATTATGGAGTCACAGAAATACCTGCTTTTGCTGATTTTGCTCTTAGCGGCCGGGCTTACCACACAAGCACAACAACCGAAGAGCGCCGCGGAGGAAGCGGAAAACCTGCGTTTACAGTTGATTGACGTGCAGACACAACAGGAATCCCTGCGCGCGCGGGCGGCGGAACTCGACGAAGCGATTAAACCGGAGAACATCCAACGGTCACTTGCGGGTGTCGGCTCGACCAGACCGGAAGAACTGCGCGAAGCTCGCCGCAAGCAATTGCAAATCGAGCGCGACGCGGTTGCGGCGCAGCTCAGAATTCTCGACACCAGCCGCTCGCGTCTCGAAGCCGCGATCCTCGACGCCGATGCGCGCGCGTATCACGAGAGCGCCGGGTTAGCACCGGAGGCGAGTGGAATGCTCTCGGTGCAATCGCTCTGGGGCAAACGTTGGTTGCTGTCGGGAGGCGTCGGCGGGTTCGTCGTTGCTTTTGCCGCCGGTTTATTCGTGCGGCGCCGGTTGCGTAATAGACTCAAATCCTGATCTGATCTGGAGGCTTGCTCACCATGCGATATGTTGCTGCTTTTACTCTTGTTCTGCTCGCCGTCATGTTGCTGCCCAGTACGAACTTTTCTCAGGGCGGACAGGATGAAACTTCGCGCGGCGTTGCCGGCGGCGGAATCTCCGTGCCTGGTTGGACCGGAAAGATCGACGCCAAAGAAGAAGCCGCGGGACTGACGCTCAACAGCGCGAAACTCGCCAAAGACGGCGACGCGTTGCACGTCGTTACCGGTCCCGCAGTGACTTACTGGAACCCGGCGAACAAAGCCAGCGGCGACTACACCGTCACGGCGACGTTCAAAGAACCAAAGTACATGAGCCTCAACAACCATCCTCATCCTTACGGTGTCGTAATCGCCGGTAACGATCTCGGTACCGACAAGCAGAGTTATCTCTACTGCGCGGCCTATGGCAACGGCAAATTTATTGTTCGTGGGTTTGGTCCGGCAGCGTTTCAAATGAATGGACGCGGCGCCGAGGATCCGGCGGTAAACAAGGCGGCCGGCGTTGGCGAACCGGTGACGCAGGAGATCGCACTGTCGGTAAAGGGCGACAAGGTTGAGTGCGCGATCAATAACAAGGTCGTCGCGAGTTACGACAAGGCGTCGCTGGTCACGGAAGGTAAGTTGAAGTCGACCGACGGCATTTACGGCCTTCGTTTCGCACACAACACCGAAGCGGTCGTAACCGGTCTGAAAGTAACGAAGCAGTAACTAACAGTGACCACCTTTAGATCTCTGCTCGTGGAGTGACGATCTCCGCGCCCGGTATCTGTCTGACACGGGTGAGCAGGTGAGCATGCTCGCCTTCGAGCGCCAGCAGGGTCACGGGTAAGGGAGAAACAACTTTCGCTTGCAACTCCTCGAAGAGTAGATCGAGATGTTTGCCGCTCTCGCCCTCTCTCCAGGTGTACTCTGCCGTGACTCCCAGCACGTAGAGTGGCGCCTCATTAGAGCCGATAATCTTCCGGAAAAGAAAAGCTGATCTCAGGCCCCGAACCTTGCGCAATTGGAACTGTAGTTGCGCAATTCGGACGTCATCGAAATCGTGTGGCGCGAATTCGTCAGTCGCACAGATATTGATTGCTTGTTGCTGTAGCTGCCCGGCCTTGTGAAAATACTTCACGGCGTGCTGGCGAAATGTTTCTGCTATTTCCTCGTACCCCTGTTCCAGGTAAAAGTCGGAAATCAACTGGCATGCTTGCGCCGCAGTGTCTGCGCCGCTTTGCATGGTCTTTTCCAGATACGCAACTCCGTCAGCGTCGCCTTCTTCAAGCAGGATCTGGCCCATGGCGAAGTTACCAGAGACGTGATGGGGAGCTTCCTCGAGAAGTGCTTTGAGGGCCGGCAATGCTGCGCTTCGTTCCCTGGCGTCTGCCAGTGCAGTCGCGCGTTCCCACTGTTCATCGATGGTGAGCGGGCGCGAGCTCCCGCGTTCATCGAGTTCGGCGAGCCGCTTTCGCGCCTTCTTGATTTCACTGTGCCGTTCGTTCCAGGTGTGCGCGACTCGTTCGCGCCAGAGCCGATTCATGCTTGCCAGGAACTCCTCAGGCAATTCGGGCAGATAACGCGTTGCTTTTACTTCATCGGCCTTTACCACGGCATCCACCAGTCGCGTCAGGTCCGTACCATCCGGATCAAAGCCGATTGCTTCGAGACGCTCTGCCAGCGCGATAGATCCTTCATATGCGGCGGGCGTGCGCAGCGCTTCGAGAATCCACCGTCGCGCCTTTGCACGACTAACCGGCTGGCTTAGACCGGTGAGCATCTGAGTGAACGGGTCCCTTGGCGTGAGCGCCTGTTCCTTCGCGCCATTGAAGAAAGCGGGCCAGAAGTCTTCATCTAACGCCCGCCGCTTGACACCGATTTGCGTCAACGTTGAAGCTGTCACATGTCTGCCTGCGACGTCGACTGCGTAAGAGTCAGCCTCTCGCTCCTGCGCGCGCGCGAGCAAAAACGAGTGCGCCAACAGCCGCGGGGCGTACCATTCGAGAAAAGGCGCAAACAAAAACGAAGCATAATTCCGTTCGTGACGCACAGTCGTGAGTAATTGATCCCACGTCTGTCGCACACGATAGATCCAAGCCGAAAAGCGGCCGTGTTTTTCTGAGAGACAACCAAACTCGTAAGCTAAGACAGCGCGAAATTCCGCCGGAGTCAGCGCTACCATCAACGGCAAGCCGATGACCAGGTAATTGCGCTGCCAGCCAAACATTCCAAACAGTGGAATCTGAACAATCGAAGCGTCGAACTCGTCGGAGATCAGCACGTGATGCACCTTTGGACCGCTCAGGA
>DASUOZ010000621.1:0-12215 GCA_036276375.1 Pyrinomonadaceae bacterium
CGCGACGGTATTCACGGCGCGACGATGGCGTCGGCGGAGTTTGATGAAGAGGCACTGGAGAAACGGCCGACGGTCCAGGTCGGCGATCCGTTTCTTGAGAAGCTTTTGTTGGAAGCTTGTCTCGAGGCGATGCGTAGTGGCGCGGTCGCCGGAATTCAAGACATGGGTGCGGCGGGTTTGACGTCGTCGTCGTGTGAAATGGCGGCGCGCGCGGGCACGGGGATCGAGTTGGACCTTTCGCTGGTGCCGCAACGCGAACAGAACATGACGGCGTACGAGATGCTGTTGTCGGAGTCGCAGGAGCGCATGTTAGTGGTGGCGCATGCGGGTCGAGAGCGCGAGGTTGTGGATATTTTTCGCAAGTGGGATTTGGACGCCGTGGTGATCGGGCGCGTTCGCGATACGAAGCGGATGCAGGTGATTCACGATGGTGAAACGGTGGCGGATATTCCGGTTGAGGCGTTGACGGATGAGGCGCCGCGCTACGAACGTCCGATACAGAGGCGCGACAGTGAGACGACGGCGCCTAAGACGTTAGACGTAGAGGGAAGGCAATTTAAGACCGATTTAAAGAGGGATTTTACGAGTGCGTTAAGGATGCTACTTTCGTCGGGGAATGTTGCGTCGAAGCAATGGGTATATCGACAGTACGACCACATGGTGCGGACGAATACGGCGATCCTGCCGGGCGCGGATGCCGCGGTTGTCAGAATAAAAGAGACGCGTCGCGCGCTCGCGATGACCCTTGATGGAAATGGTCGTTACTGCGCGGCGAATCCACGTGAAGGCGCGAAACTCGTCGTCGCCGAAGCCGCGCGCAACGTCGTTTGTGTTGGCGCACGCCCGATCGCGATCACCAACTGTTTGAACTTCGCTTCGCCGGAGCGGCCGGAAGTGATGTGGTCGTTTTCGGAAGTGATCGACGGCATGGCCGAAGCCTGCCGCGCCTTTGAAACACCGGTCGTGTCCGGCAACGTTTCGTTCTACAACGAGACTGAAGGCCGCGGCATTCTGCCGACGCCGGTAATCGGCATGGTCGGGCTGATGGAAGACGTGCGCCGCGTCGTCACACCCGGTTTCAAAAAGTCGGGCGACGTGATCGCTCTGCTCGGAACAACACACGACGATCTCGCAAACAGCGAATACGCCGTGGCTGTCGCGGGCGTAACGACCGCCGAGATCGTCGCCAACGGCATCGTTCCGGAGCTCGATCTAAGTCGTGAGCTCGCGGTCCAACAAGCTACTCTCGAAGCCGCGGAAGCCGGACTGCTCACTTCCGCGCACGACTGCGCCGACGGTGGCCTGGCTGTCGCGCTAGCTGAGTCGTGCTTTTCGTCACTGGGCAGAGAGGCGATGGGTGCGGAGGTCGACCTCAAAGGGGCTCTCAATGCGACAGCGCTGTTGTTTAGTGAATCACCTTCACGGATCGTCATCAGTTTCGAACCGTCCGCGCTGGAGTCTATCCGCCAAATTGCCGCCGCTCATAACGCTCCGCTTGACGTCCTCGGCACAGTTAGCGAAACACAGTTAACGATTCGATTTGACGGAAACGAACTGATAAACGTCGAGGTCGCCGATCTCGAATCGACGTGGCGCAACGCGCTCTACCGTTCCTTAAAAGCTGAAGCAATCGTCGCCGGTTAGTAAAGTGCCGTGCACCCGGTCATCTATTTGAATAAAACCATGGTTGAAGCGACCAAGGCGCGTGTTGCGCCGGTCTCTTCCGCCATGCTCTACGGACGTGGAGTTTTCACCACTCTCGCCATCTACAACTCCAATCCGTTTCTCTGGTCCAAACATTGGCTGCGTCTGACAACTCACGCCGATAAACTCGACATCGATCACGCCGGTTGTACCGAGAAAGGCGTCGGCGAAGCGCTGAAGAAACTGATCGCCGTCAATCAGGTGCGAGACGGCCGCGCGCGCGTGATTCTGCTGGCCCGGAGTGGGCGCGATCTTTGGAAGTCGAAAATGCCGGGCAGCAAGAAAACGGATCTGCTAATCATGACGGCCGATCCACCCAAAGCGCCGCCGAATGGGTTTTCACTCGCCGTCTCTCCCTATCGCATCAACACCTTCTCCCCACTAACCGGAATCAAAAGTCTGAACTATCTGAACAACGTACTCGCGTGGGAAGAAGCGCAAAGCCGCGACTTCGACGAGGCCGTGGTTTTGAACGAGCGTGGCGAGATCGCGTCGGCGACGACGTCGAATCTCTTCTGGGTGAAGAACGGAACCATCCACACGCCCAACTTGAGCACGGGCGCGATCGCGGGTATCACACGCGAGTGTGTCATCGACATCGCCGGCAAACATTTTCTGCCGCTGCTCGAAGGCGTTTACGAGATGGCCGACCTTACCGACGCAGATGAGATCTTTTTGACGTCGTCGAGTTTGGGCGTCGCGCCGGTCACGACTTTCGACTTCCGCCGTTACGCCGTCGAAGCCGGCAGCGTAACTGGAGTGATCGCTCAGGCTTTCGCGAAGCTGACGCGAAGCTGACGCGCTTTGCGCGAGAGAAGCGTGTGGCGTGACTCAAGCGGGGAGGGATAAGTCGTGGCAACCGCAGCCGTAACTACTCAATTTACCAGCGAATGGGAGGGATCAACCGTTACCAGCGAACGGGAGGGATCAAGCGAGCGAGGTTGACAGGGTTTCGGAGTTTACAGGACACTGGCACTTTGCGACGCGCTGGGTCATTTCAAGCATTCAATCCTAAGAAGAGAGCCATTTCTGCAATGAGCACTGTTACTGAAGAAGCCTCGGAGACAACTGAACAACAGACAAACAAGTGGGTCTACCTCTTTGACGAAGGCCCCGGCGACGACAAGACGCTGCTGGGCGGCAAGGGCGCGGGTCTTTGCGAGATGACCCAGGCCGGGTTGCCGGTGCCGCCGGGTCTGGTGGTCACCACCGAAGCCTGCAACGCGTTTTTTGACAACGATAAAAGCTTTCCCGACGGCCTTTGGGAACAGGTCAAGGAAGGTCTCCAGAAGATCGAGGAAAAGGTCGGCAAGAAGTTCGGCGATCCGAACAATCCTTTGCTCGTTTCCGTCCGTTCGGGCGCAGCCTTTTCGATGCCCGGCATGATGGACACCGTGCTCAACCTCGGGTTGAACGAAGAAACCGTAAAAGGTCTCGCCGCGCAAACCGGCGACTTGCGTTTCGCGCTCGATGCATATCGACGTTTCGCTTCTTTGTTTGGCGAGATCGTGATGGGCGTGGCGCACGAGAAGTTTGAACGAGTGCTCGATCGGTTCAAAGCGCAGACGCAGGGCGGACGCGACACCGATCTCCATCCCGATCATCTGCGCGAGATCATCGCGGCCGAGAAACAGATCATCCTGACGGAACAAAGCGCGATTCCCGAGGATCCTTACGAACAACTGCGTATCGCGATCGCAGCGGTGTTCAATTCGTGGATGGGCCGCCGCGCGATCGACTATCGCCGCGTCAATCGCATTCCCGACACGCTCGGCACCGCAGTCAACGTCCAGGCGATGGTGTTCGGCAACATGGGCGCGGGCAGCGGCACCGGCGTCGCCTTCACTCGCAATCCGTCCACCGGCAAGAAAGAACTCTACGGCGAGTATCTGCTCAACGCGCAGGGTGAAGACGTCGTAGCGGGCATTCGCACGCCGCACCCGATCAGCCAACTCAAAAAAGAACTGCCCGAAGTTTACGAACAGTTTGCCTCAATCGCGAGTCTGCTCGAGCAGCACTACAAAGACATGCAGGACTGCGAATTCACGATCGAGCGCGGCAAGCTGTGGATGTTGCAAACGCGCACCGGCAAACGCAGCGGCGCCGCGGCCGTGCGGATCGCTTGCGAGATGGTTTACGAAAAACTGATCGACAAGCAGGCCGCCGTGCAACGCGTCACACCGCAGCAGCTCGATCAACTGCTGCATCCGACTGTCGATCCGAAGACGAACGCATCCGTGCTCGCTACGGGTTTGCCGGCCAGCCCCGGCGCGGCTCAGGGACAGGTGGTGTTCAGTCCTGACGAAGCCGAAGAGATGGCGCGCGAGGGTGCGCACGTGGTGCTCGTGCGCATGGAAACGAGCCCGGATGATTTTCACGGCATGGTGGCCGCGCAAGCGATCGTTACGGCGCGCGGCGGTATGACGAGTCACGCGGCGGTGGTCGCGCGCGGCATGGGTAAGACCTGCGTTAGCGGCGCGCAGGCAATCAACATCGACTACAGCCAGCAGCAGTTCACCGTTGACGGTACCGTCGTGACGAAGGGCGACTGGATCACAGTCGACGGTTCTACCGGTCGTGTGTTTCTGGGCCAGGTGCCGACAATTCAACCCACACTCGATAACGACTTCTACAAGTTGATGTCGTGGGCCGACAAGTTTCGCAAAATGCGCGTGCGGGCCAACGCCGATACTCCGCTTGACGCGAAGACGGCGCGGCAGTTTGGCGCCGAGGGCATCGGTCTTTGCCGTACCGAGCACATGTTTTTCGGGGACAAACGACTGGCGGCGATGCGCGAGATGATTTTGTCGGAAGGCGTGGGCGCCCGCGAAAAGGCGCTCGACAAACTGTTGCCGCTGCAACGTGGCGACTTCATTGGTATCTTCCGCGAAATGGTCGGATTGCCCGTGACCATCCGCCTGCTCGATCCGCCGTTACACGAGTTTTTGCCAAACGGGGAAGAGCTGGGCAATGAGCTCGCCGAGTTGAAAATGCGGTTGAAAGGCGCCGCCTCGCTGACCGAGATGGACCAGGTGCTCGACGAGATCGATCATAAGCGCGCGCTGCTACGCCAGGTGAACAGGATTCGCGAAGCCAATCCGATGCTCGGTTTTCGCGGTTGCCGCCTGGGGTTGTTGTTCCCGGAAGTTACGCGAATGCAGTGTCGCGCGATTTTCGAGGCGGCCTGCAAAGTGCAGGGTGAACGGCAGAAAGTCGAGCTCGAGATCATGGTGCCGCTCGTTTCTGTGAGTGAGGAGTTGCGGCAGCAGAAAGAGTTGATCGATGAAGTGGCCCGGCAAGTAATGGGCGAGCACGGCATGACGATCAACTATCTCGTCGGCACGATGATCGAATTGCCGCGCGCGGCGTTGATGGCGGATCGGATTGCGGCCCACGCGCAGTTCTTCTCATTTGGCACCAACGACCTCACGCAGACCACCTTTGGCTTGAGCCGCGACGACTCCAGCCGGTTCCTGCCTAATTACATCGAGCGGAAGATCATGCGCGACGACCCGTTCCAGGTTCTCGATCGCGACGGCGTGGGCCAGTTGGTCCAACTGGGAACCGAACGCGGCCGCACCGCCAAACCCGGTCTGAAAGTGGGTATTTGCGGCGAGCATGGCGGCGATCCACAGTCAATCGCGTTCTGCAACGACATCGGGCTGGATTACGTGAGTTGTTCTCCGTTCCGCGTTCCGGTTGCGCGTTTAGCCGCGGCCCAGGCTGCGTTGACTCCGGTGCAAGCCGACGTGTGAGTCTAAATGTCAAAGGATCTGCGGCAGCTCCTCGAACGAATTCAGCTCCGGCTCGATGAGAGTTTTGTCGGTATCGGGTCGGAGGTTGCAGATCTCGCACCGGCGGATCTCGCCGAGTTACTAAATCAACTTCGCCTCTCGGAAGCAGCCGCGGTCGTCTCGATGCTGCCGCTCGCGCGCTGTATCGAACTGTTTGACCAGCCCACGATGCGCCGCCGCGCGGCGATCCTCGAAGATCTCGAACCCTCACGCGCCGCCGCCATTCTCGAAGAAACATCAGCGGACGAACGCACCGACGTCATTCAAAAGATGGGCCTGCACGAACGGCATCGTTTGCTGCCGAAGTTTAGTCCGGAAGTGCGCACGGAGTTGGAAGACCTGTTGCAGTATCCGGACCACACTGCGGGCGGCATCATGACGACGGAGTTTGTACGGTTCGGTCCGAAGATGACGGTCGGCGAGGCGTTGAAGCACATTCGTTCGGTCGCGCAGGAAAAGGAATCGATTTACGCCTGCTACGTCATGGAGCCGGAAACGGATCGTTTGCTAGGCGCCGTGTCGTTGCGCGACCTCGTGATGTCGGAGTTTGACACTCCGCTCACGAAAGTCATGCGACGCAAACCCATAACGGTCAACGTGCTTGACGATCAGGAAGAGGTTGCGAAAAGAATCGGAAAGTACAATCTGCTCGCGATTCCCGTCGTTGAACAAGACGGCAGTGTGGTCGGCTTTGTGACTGTCGACGACGTGATCGACGTGCTGATCGAGGAGCAAACGGAAGACATCATGCACATGGCGGCGGTCGCGCCCGGTGCAATGGACAAACCTTACTTCGATAATCCGATTTTTCGCGTGGTGCGCAAGCGGATTGGCTGGCTGCTGTTGCTGTTTGTCGCGGGAACGCTCACCAGCGCAGTGTTGCATCGCTTTGAAAGCGAACTGGCCGCCGTCGTCGCGCTCGCGTTTTTTATTCCGCTCCTGATCGGCACGGGAGGAAACGCCGGTGCGCAAACGGTGATGACAGTGATTCGCAGTTTGGCATTGGGCGAAGTCGGCGTGCGTCACGCGTGGCGCGTGGTGATGCGCGAAGCAACAACCGGCGTGCTGGTTGGTTTGTTGGTTGCGCCCGTGGCGTTTGCTCAGGCGTTGCTTTGGAAAGCGCCTTTCGAGCTCGCGCTCACCGTGTCAGTAACGATGTTCTCGATCTGCGTGTGGTCCACCACCGTCGGATCGCTGGTCCCGATTCTGGCGCAACGATTTGGCGTCGATCCTGCCGTACTCTCGGCGCCGATCATCACGACGCTCGTCGACGCGACCGGGCTGATCATCTACTTCACGATCGCTAAAGCAATCTTAGGGGTTTGAGCCACAAAGAGGCACAAAAGGCACAAGGAAGGATATAGTCCAACTATCTTGTGCTTCTTGTGCCTCTTTGTGGCTACTGTTTCATGCGGCGAAACGAAAACGACATCGCTTTCGTACCCTCGCCGCCGTCGATGCTCGCCGTCAACGAATCATCACCACTCTTGCGATAGATAATGCGTTTTGGAAAGTCGTGTTGCGGGTTCTCGAACACGGCCTCGGTTGCCGAAGCTCTCGTCAGTTTGAAATCGGTGCCGGGACAACGGGCCTTCGGATGCGCAACGTAATAGACGCCGTCAGCGCGCTGTTCGATGCGCAGGTATTCAAACTCCGCCGTCTTATCACCCGCCACCGTGCGGCTCATGCCCATCATCGAGCCGCCCGCCACCTTCGTCCAATGTTCTTCGATCTGCCTGCGCCCGCCGGGCGCCGTTTGCCAGTCACCGGAGATCCACGACAGATCGGCGATCGTCGGAGTCTGTGGCAATGCGTGGGCCAACAGGAAAAGAGTCAGGAAAGTTAGTTTCAGCATAATAGTGGAAGGCTACGACGGGCTATTCTACGGAACTTCTGGCGCGTTCCAAACGCGGCCGTCCGCGTATTTCACGCTAACGAGGACAATCTTTTCAGTGAAACGTTTGCGTTCTTCGAGATTCAGCGACGTGACGCTGACGGTTTTTGTCGGTGGTGAGGTCATGGTTACTGTCAGCTCTTTGGTCTTTCCCGGCCCGATCTGTTCGTCGCTGGTGAACTGCTGACGGCCCATTTCGTTTTCGGTGTCGCGCTCAAAAAAGATGTAGTCCCAATCGAGCTGGACGATCGCTGAGTTTGAATTGTTTTTGAGTTTGGTTTTGTAGATGAAGTAGTACTGCGAAGGTTTCTCTTTTCGCTGCGCCGCGAGGTTGGCATCGTCAGCCTTGGCGTCGCGTTTGGCGCGCTCGCCGCCGCCCTGCGCGATGCGCCGGTCGTTGCGAGCACGCGAACGCATCTCGTCGAAGTTTTCGAGTGGACCACCGAATGGATCGCGTTCCCAACCGATCCGCACCTTCGTCCAACTCGCCTTAACCACTTCGACGTCGCTCGGCTGCTGCTGGGCATACACAATTGAGATGCCCAGCAGCAGTATCGCAATTAGCGCGAGCGACTTCATACCGCGAAATAATCAGCGATTAAAAGACGTAACGCAAGCCGACGATGATGCGGCGGTTGCCTCCGTCCGTTCCCCACTGATTCAGGAAGTTATTGGAATTAACTGCCGAGTTTGGAATACCAAAGTCTCGGGAGTTAGTGAAATTGAAGAAATCGGCGCGGATCTGGAAACGCTGGGTTTCACCGATGCGCGTGTTCTTCATGATGCCGAAGTCAATGTTGTTGATTCCGTCAGAGCGCAGGATGTTTCGTCCCGCATTGCCGACACGTTGCGCAGCCGTGATCTGTCTGAACAGCGAGCGACCACCGGCAGCAACGATTTCTTCAACGCTCATTGACGACAGATCGAGCGTCGTGTTCAGGTTCGGCCTGATGGCATTGCCCACCAGCGCCGAAATGCTCGCGAGCGCTCCAGCAGGATCGGCGCCATTCAACGCAGTGAAAGGCGAACCACTCTGTAGCGAGAACTGCGAGTTTAGCTGCCATCCACCGAGCACCAGTCCGGTGAAGCCCTTCTGGTCGCGGAAGTACGGCAACTCATACACGAAGTTTCCAGCGATACGATGCGGACGATCGAAGCTCGATCGTGCGCGATCCGCACGGCGGTTAAAGGAGTCCTGCGCCACCGCGATCTCTCCCGACGACACGTTGAAGATTTCCGACATCGTGTCGATGAAAGAGCTGTAGGTGTAGTGCAAGCCGGCGCTGAATCCGCTCGTCAAGCGCTTCTCCAGACTGGTCTGAAGCGAATGGTAAATCGACGAACCCGAATTCGTGCGGAGCCGCGTTGGTCCTTGACTGGGGTTCGCACGGCAGAGAGCTGGGTTGGTATTGACGCAGCCGGGAAGCGCCGGATTGGCGTCCACCGATTCAAACAGACCCGTTCCCTTCGTGCCGACGTAACCCACGCGCATCACGAGATCGCGTGTGAACTCACGCTGGAGCTCGAAACTCACGGAGTCGTAAACCGGCATGTGGAAGCCCTCGTCCACGATCGTGCGATTTACTGTCGCCGGATCGAATGGCGGAGTTTGCAGGGTCGTAAATGCATTCGGAATAACAGTGACGCACGTCGCCGGACGCGGCGTCACTGCGCAGTTGACGGGCGGAACGCCCAGGGGCGTGGTTGAAATCGTCGGGAACGACGACACCGCGGCTACGAACGGGAACGAGCTCCAAATGTTGAGCGCGATGTTGGTGAACGCGTAATCGTGAGTGCGGGTGAATCCGCCGCGCACGACCAACTTGTCACCACCAGTCAACCAACCGATCACACCGTCGCTACGTGTTTGCGGGTTCCAGTTGAAGCCAACGCGCGGCTGCCAGTTGTTTGTGTCTCGACCCGGAATTGGCGTCAACACGAACCGCGGATCGTTGTTGAAAGCTGCGACCACGGGTTCGTTGAAATCGACCAGATCCTGAATCGGTTGGCCCGGGTTCTCATATCTCACTCCGAGCGTCAACGTGAAGTGCGGCGTGATTCTCCACTCGTCCTGCGCGAAGAAGAAGAAATCGTGCCAATCGTTGTGCAGCACTAGCGCGGTTCCAGGCAGGTCTTTGTTGATGTTTGCCCGGGTGGCGAAGTCCTTCACGAGAAAATCGAGCGAAGCATATTCGAGCAATCCGCGCGTCGTTGGTTTGAAGAGCTGATGTAGCTGATTGCGACGAATGTCGACGCCAAACTTCCACGCGTGATTGCCGGTTGTGTAAGAAATGTTGTCCTGCAACTGGAAGGTGTTTCGCACCTGACTTTGCGGCAGGTTCACACCCAATCCGATCGCGGTGCGCGTTGGACCAGCATTGAAACCAGCGAGGCCGAGTTCAACGACCTCCATCGAAGGAATTAACTCGGAACGCGGATCCAGCGCGAGCGTGGCTGAGGCACTGCGCAGGAACGCGCCACGGATTTCGTTGAGCCACTTCGGCGACAACACGCTGGTGAATTGCAGGTTCACACCCTGCGTGCGCGCGGGAACGATCGACGAGAACCCTGGCGGCGTGATTTGGGAAGCCGCCACACCGGGAATACTGCCCGCGGCGCCGGAGTCCTGATACAAATACCGGCCGTTCAAGTTGTGTTTGCCACTGATTCGATGGTCGATGCGAATCGAGGTCTGCCAGTCGTCGTAAGTGGATGATTGGGATCCGGTCAACGAACCTAGCGGAACAACAAACGTCTGACCGTTACGGACAAAGCTCGCGGTGCGGCCCAAAGGGGTCGCAGCAGCGGGCAGGAAGTCGAGCAAAGCACGAACCTGAGGCAAATCGCCCGCGGCCGCGTCGAGGATGGCTTTGCCTGCAGCCGTTGGCGCGCCGTTTAGTGCCTGGCCGACGCCGAGCTGGCGATCCCACCAACGTTGCACGGAGAAGAAGAAAAAGGTGCGATCACGGCCGTTGATGATGCCTGGTCCGCCTTCGCCAAAGCGCGGCAGATGCAGTGGGCCACCGATCGTTCCGCCTAACTGATTTTCAATGCGAAACGGTGCTTTGCGCCGCGATGGATCGGTTGCGTTTGGATTACAGAAACCATTAACGCCGGCCTTCTGCGTGTTGCTACAGGCATTCAAGGCATTGTCGTTGTGAAACCAGAACGCCGAGCCGTGATATTCGTTCGTGCCACTGCGCGTGATGGCATTGAACACCGCGCTCGAGTTGCGGCCGTATTCGGCGCTGAACTGATTCGTTACCAGGCGGACTTCCTGAATCGCGTCAGGATTGTTCAGTGGGATGGTCGAACCGGCGACACCGAAGTTGTTGTTGTCCTGACCATCGATCATGAAGTTGTTGGAACGAGTCCGCCCGCCGTTCGCGGAAAAGTTTGTTCCGCCTGCGAAGGCTGACTGGCCGGAGTTAATCTGGCTTACGCCCGGCGCCGAGAGCGCGATGTTATAAACACTTCGCGTCGTGGCAAGCGGAAGTTCCGATAAACGTCTTTCGTCGAAGCGTGTACCGACTTCTGCACTCGACGTATTCAACATCGAGGCATTCTCGACGACGTTCACCACTTCCTGAACGGCGCCGGGTTTCATCGTCACGTCGACTACGGCGCTCTGGTTAAGGGCGAGCGTAATTCCCGACTGCAAATGCTTCGCAAAGCCGGTACTCTCAACGGAAATTTCGTAGGCGCCGACAGGAACGCCGGTGAAGTGATAGCGGCCATCAGAGTTGGTCTGCGCCGTCCGAGTCTCGTTAGTGGAGACGTTACGGAGCGTGACGGTAGCACCATTAATGACTGCTAGTTTTTCGTCTTTGACTTCTCCCGAAATAGAGCCCGAGGTTTGCGCCAGGGCTGGACAGCAGAACAACGCGATGACTGCCGTCAGTAGTAGTAGGGTTCTAGTTCCCTTGATCATGAGCATTCTCCTTTCGAACTATCGCAACCGGTGATGGTTTTAGCTTTACTGCGACTGGATGAGAGCCTTATCCGCCGGAGAACGCAGGTGTATTCCTATTTGTAAATTACTTAAGACGGGATAAGTCGACGCTCGTATACGCAATGCGTATTCCAAGCGCGGAGCGTTGGCCGGTGCGAGGTTAACAGCGCTTGTTTGAGCGACTTAACGTTTTGGGCGGACACGTACGCGAAAGCCGTGTCCGCCAAAAATCTATAGCCTATTCAAATTCGTCAAGTTAGCCCTGACCTTACAACCCGTCGCGGTGCGAAGCGAACGCAACGTCGCTGACGAGAATCGCACCCTGCGCTTGTTCGTTGAACGTAAACTTCACTGACCTTACGTTCCTTAGATTCACACGCCGAACGAAGCAGGCGATGAATTAATGCGAATTAGACGGGCCGTCAAATGACTGCGGCCCGTTTGCGTGGATCCAGCGGGCAATGTCACCCTGAATCATCTCTGGCAGTTCGTCCGCTGTTTTAAACAACGTTCTAAAGTGACCCTTCTCAAAGTCCTCCACGCGCTTAACGAACCGTTCGAGTTCCGCGTCACGAGTGACGCCTTCCTTTATATAAACAAGAATTTTTCCACGATTCTGTCTACGGGCGACTTCATACTCAAACTCAACCACAGACATTTCCCTGGATCTGATGGTGTAGCCGTAACGTTCTCCGATTATCAAAACAAAAATATCGCACTGTTCGGCCATCAATGCGCAAATCTCTTCCGGAGAATGAGGAAAGCTCCCAAGCGTTTCGGCTCGAAACCTACTAAGCTTTAGACTACGTATCGCACGGTCCGCAGCCTCTCGCTCCGGAATAAGGTCTTCTACTGTCGAACTGATCATCAC
>DASUOZ010000622.1:0-3362 GCA_036276375.1 Pyrinomonadaceae bacterium
CGTGTCCGTTGTTGGTAAGCGTACCCAGGGTTGAAGCAACCCCTGGGCTGAAATTGGCGAACGCCTTCGGCGTAACGGCCTCCAGGCCAACTTCCCGAACGTGAAGGGAGTCGAGATACAGGTCCGCCAGACGGATTACGAGGTTTGGTGAGAGGTTTTGGTCGAATAGCAGTTTCACGCAGCTGAGGTTTCAAATAGGACCTTCATTTAACCTCGTCCCAAATCAGCGTGTGTTTCGTCTCGCGCAGCAATAAAGAGCCGACGATGAAGGTTATGAGGGCGACCGCGATCGGATAGTAGAGGCCGGCGTAGATGTTGCCCGTGTCGGCCACCACCCAGAGGCCGATTACGGGCAGCAGACCGCCGAAGACCCCGTTGCCAATGTGATAAGGCAGCGAGAGTGACGTGTAGCGGATCTTCGCCGGAAAGGCCTCCACGAGATACGCGGCGATTGGGCCATAGACCATCGTCACGAACACGACCTGGATAAAAACGAGCAGGATCAGTTTCCACGCCGCCGGCGAACTGAGCAGCGCCGGCAGATCCGTGTAAGGAAGAACCTCCGGCGCTGATTGCAGTGCGCCGTTCACTTCCGTCTGCGGCATCAGCGTCGTCGCGCCCACCGCGTTTGGTTTCGACCTAACCGTCACGACATTCGAACCAGCCGCACGTTGCATCGCGGAATAGATCGGCAGGTACGAAACTGCCGCCAGCAGGCACCCCGCCATCATGATCCACTTGCGCCCGATGCGATCCGACAACGCACCCATGAACACAAACAGCGGCATCGCCAGTAATAGCGCGATCGCAATGATGTATTGCGCCGAACGCCCATTTACGTTCAGCACTGTTTGTAGATAAAAGAGCGCGTAAAACTGTCCCGTGTACCAAACGACACCTTGACCCGCCGTTGCGCCAAACAGCGACACCAGCACCCGCTTCAGGTTTTCCCACTTCGTAAACGCCTCGACGAGGGGCCGGCTCGACGTCATGCCCGCACTCTTGATCTGACTGAAAATCGGCGACTCTCTCATACGCAGACGGATGTAGAGCGAGACGCCGACAAGAAAGATCGAGATGATGAACGGTATGCGCCAGCCCCAGGAGTTGAACGCCTCGCGCGTCATCGAGTTCTGGACCAGGATGCCCACGACCAGCGATACGAACAGTCCGAGTGTCGCAGTGATCTGGATGAAACTGGTGTAGAAACCGCGGTGCGCGTCGGGCACGTGTTCCGCGACGTAAACCGCAGCGCCACCGTACTCACCGCCGAGCGCGAGTCCCTGAAGCACACGAATTAACAGCAGTATGATCGGCGCGAAGATTCCAATGGTGGCGTAGGTCGGCAGAAAGCCGATTGCCGCAGTCGCGCCTCCCATCACCAGCAACGTCACCAGAAACGCATACTTGCGTCCGACGAGATCGCCGATACGGCCAAAGAACAGCGCGCCGAACGGACGGACCACAAACCCAACCGCAAACGTCGACAGGTAAGCGATCAGCGCGAGCGTGTCGTTACCCTCGGGATAAAACAGCGGCGAGATGGTGACTGCGAGACTGCCGAAAATGTAGAAGTCGTACCACTCGATCATGGTACCGACTGCCGATGCCGTGATTACTTGCCAGATTTTGTAGTGGTGAACTTGGTGGGTGGACGGCATGTGGGCGACGGCTCATTGGGGCGAGGCCGGCAGAATTGCCAGGTCGGCTCGCAACGGACCGAGTTGAGTTGCACACGTGATACGCAGCGGCAGGCGGCGCTTGTCGTCGCTGATCCACATACGTAGTTGATATTTATCGGGCTCGCTGTCGTCGGTAGTGATTGCTAAAACGAGCGCCGGGATTTGCTGACCTCCCAATTGAATCGTTTCCCGCCTTTGCACGTTGACGAAGATCGTCTTCGGTTTGTTTTCGACGAGCATCGAGGTGACGCTTCGTTTATTTGGCGACAGGTTGAAAGTCCGCACCGCGTAAAAGAACGAAAGATAGTCGTGTGTGCCGGCGGGCATTTCAATACGCGCGCCCTGATCGCTGGTTGCCAGACCGGTTTCCTGGTTGAGCGTCAACGTCTGGTTCAGACGTCGCCGGCCTTCGATCAGATTCATTACGGTGCGAAACGGCAGTAACACTTTTGGATCGACGTATGAGTCGATCGTATCGCGGGCGACAAAGACCTGCGCCAGCGCGTTGGTGGTTTGTGCGTTCACGCTGAGATACAGACCGTCACGGTCGAAGTAGCGCTGACGTCCTTTCACCTGAAACGTCGTGATGCCCGCCGGGGCTGGGATTGTTCCGACAAAGATCTGATAGTTGAGTTGTTCGCCGATTTTGAACGGCCACTCATCAAGGTCTGCGGGCGGCGCAGCGGCGGTTGGCGCGGGTGCGGTGGGTAACGGACCCGGCCGTACTGCGATCGGCGGTGTTGTTGGCGTCGTCGGCGGCAGCACGGGTTTGACGATCTCCGAACCTGCCAGTTCGGCGCGTATTTCGCCGGCGCTTACCTTCGCGGTTATCAACACCGGAACGTGTTGTTGGTCGTCACTGAAATAGACGCGAACGTTTCTCAACGGTGAATTACTGACGCGCACGTGAGTGACGATCGTGCTGAAGGAGCCGACGGTGGTGTTGATCTGCTGGCGACCGGTGACTTTCACCTCGACGTCGTATTGGGCCGCTTCGCCGCGCACGGAGAAAGTGTACTGGCCGCCATCGGCGAGCGGCAGCGCGCGGGCGCGGTAGAACGCAGACAAGACGTCGTAAGTGCCCGGGACGTTTGTTTGTTTTGGTGGAATCGCTTCTTTCCCGGCCGGCTGAGTGAAATCGCGAACTGAGTCGGTGGAATTCGTGGCGTCGCGGGCGGTCTCTTCGGAGCGAAACGGAAGTCCAGTCGACGGATCGACGTAGCTGGTGTAATCGTTGTTGATTGCGAGCAAAGCGACGTTAACCAGACCGGTGGTTTGGATGTGGGCGCGAAGGTGGATGGCGTCGCGCTCGAAGTGGACGCCGCGTGAGACGATGTGAAACTCCGCGTGGGCCGCGCTGGGAAAGCTTGAAAACGAAACGTTGTAAGTCAGCCGTTCTCCGATCTGATACGGCGCCTGGGAAAACGAGTGCGAGCCGCCGCCGTTCTGTGCCAGAACCGGAAAAATCAGCGCGAGAAAGAGGATGAACAGAGTAAGAATTCGCGGGCCTATCAACCTGAGATTCACCGTCGCATCATATAACTTCTGGCAATTTACACGCCACCTTTGTTTATGGGTTCCCGTCATTCGTTATCGGCGCGTTGCATCTCGGCGGCAATCTGCTGTGCCGCTGCGACGGCATCGGAGGCCGCGGTGATCGGGCGTCCGACGACGAGGTAA
>DASUOZ010000623.1:0-2362 GCA_036276375.1 Pyrinomonadaceae bacterium
ACGGCGATCCAAACGCTGTTGTGAAAATCGACTGCGCCGAGTTTCAACATTCACACGAGATTGCAAAGCTGATCGGTTCGCCTCCAGGCTACCTCGGCCATCGCGAAACTTCGCCGATGCTGACGCAGGAAAATCTCGATCGCATGCACACGGACGATATGAAAGTTTCCCTTGTGCTGTTTGACGAGATCGAGAAGGCTTCAGACAGTCTGTGGCAGTTGTTGCTTGGAATTCTCGACAAAGCGA
Organism: Pyrinomonadaceae bacterium; assembly: GCA_036276375.1. Taxonomy (GTDB): domain Bacteria; phylum Acidobacteriota; class Blastocatellia; order Pyrinomonadales; family Pyrinomonadaceae; genus PSRF01. The sequence continues at coordinate 247 of DASUOZ010000623.1, forward strand.
CCCTGACTCTGGGCGATAATCGTCGCGTCGACTTCTCGAAGTCGATGGTGATCATGACTTCGAACCTCGGCGCCCGCGAGATGTCGGAGTTGATCTCCGGTGGTATCGGTTTCGCCCCGGGCAAAGGCACCAAGACGCCGAACGACACTGAAGTCGATCAGAAGATTTACCGGACGGCGGTCGAAGCGGCGCGGCGTAAGTTCTCGCCGGAGTTCATGAACCGCATCGACAAAGTGGTCGTCTTCCGTTCCTTGAAAGAACACCACCTGCGACAGATTCTCGATCTCGAGCTCCAGGCGGTTCAGGATCGGATCATGCAGTCAGCGGGAACCAAGTTTGTCTTTCAGTGTTCAGACACCGCGAAAGACATGCTGATGAAGGAAGGACTCGATTACAAGTACGGCGCTCGTCATCTGAAACGCGCTGTCGAACGTTTCCTGGTTTATCCGTTATCGAACCTCGTGGCGACCGGCCAAATCGGTTTGGGCGATCTCGTGCACGTGGACGTCGACGGCGTGCGTAACAAGCTCGTCTTCTCGAAGAGCTCGGGCGGTGCGTTGATCCATGAAATGGTTCCGGGCGCGACTGCGACGGAAAGCACGAGCGAAACGCTCTCGGGTGGCGTTGGTCTACCGATTCCGGCAGCGTCGAAAGCCGCAAAGAAGGGCCAGGGCCGCGAAAAGACTGACGCTTAAGGCGTCGATCGCCGGCTTAGCTTGCGGAGTGATTCGTAGGCGAGTTGCGAGAGGTAGGGATCTTCGCTGGTCGACGCAGTTTTGAGTGCCGGCACTGCGCTTGGATCGCCGATCGAACCCAAAGCGCGTACAGCTTCGCGACGCACATCGATCGCAAACTTCTCATTACCAACTGCTGAAAGCAGGGCCGGGACGCCGGCTCTGCTTTTTATTTGTCCCAAAGCTTCTGCTGCTGCGCGCAAAACAAATTCGTTCTCTTCGCGTTTGCGTTTGCCTTTCGAGGGTCCGGACAACTCCGGCGCCAGCACACTCGCCAGGGCGACTACTCCCGCTTCATCAGCGATCTTGCCGAGCGCCACGGCCGCCGCGCCGCGCACACCGGCCTCCTTGTCGTTCAATAGTCGCTCGCTCAACGCCGCGGTTGCGGTTCTGCTGCGCGTCAGGCCCAGCGCGTAAGCGACTTCGCGGCGAACAAATTCGTCTTTGTCATCGAGCAGCGGAAGCAACGCAGCTGCGCTCTCAGCCGCATCGAGTGAAAGAACGGCTTTCGCGGCGGTCACACGAATTATGGGTGACGGATCCGAAAGCGCCGGCAAGGCGACACGCGAAGCGGCGGCTCGACCTATGGCGGCGAGTCGCATCAGCGCGTCGCGCCGTTCTTCTTCATCGCTGGAGTTAAGACGTTGTTGCTGTTTCTCGATTTCGAGTTGAAGAGGAGTAAGATTTCTACTGGACTGCGCGTACGTGAGAGATGAAAAAAGAAAAACGATCGCGCCGGCGGCGAGCATTATCGCCGGACCGAGAGTAAGTCCCATTTTTCGCCGTTCGCTCATTCAGAGGTGAGCGCCAACTCGCGCGGCCGCTCGCTTTTCCGCCTTCCGGCGCACTGCTTCCCATTCAAACGCCTGGCGCGCGCGCTGGTTCTCTCGGGCCTCTGCCAAAACCGACAACACCTCATCTTCCCACACAGATGAAACGGTTCGCGAACGGCCCTTTGATTCCTGCTTGGATTCCATTGCCGAAATGTAGTCCAAGACCTCGCAGACTTCGGCGTCATTTAGCGTCTCGAGTTTCTGGGCGAGAAACTGGCGCTGGTTTACGGTCCTGCCCATTTCCGTGCTCCTTTCGGGGCGACGAGAGTTTTTGCGACGGGGCAGCAATATACACGACAAAAAAGCGGGGAGGCAAGAATTTCGGCCAATAGAAAACAGCCGCGGGTTAATCGATCCGCGAAGTAATCCCGTGGACGGTGTCGACAATCAACACCGCGATTGGGGGATAAATAATCAGGTCCGCCGCCCACGTGTAAGCCAGAACGCTCGACTGCACGACGTGGACGCCGTCGCGAAACTGCAGCGTGATGTCGTTAAAGAAGTCCTGCGCGTGCCAGCCGATGTAGAGACCGATACCAAGGCTCAGGG
>DASUOZ010000624.1:0-7461 GCA_036276375.1 Pyrinomonadaceae bacterium
CGGCAGTCGACGGCCAGTGAGTTGGCGGATGAATTGCGCGTCGGGCTAACGACGGCGGCACAACCGGCCGCAGGTCCAGTGCTCGGTCTCGCGGAAACTGTCACATTAAAGAAGGACGTCGATACGAAATCGGACGTTAACGCGCCGACCGTGCTCACGATCGACAGCCCTCCGACGTCGCCTCCGTCTCCTCCGCCTGCGTCAACTGCAGCGCCGACTGTTGTTGAGCGAGCAAAACCGGAGCCGCCGAAGGTTGATCCGAGTATGCCCGCGGCGACTGTGGCTGAGTCGGCCGCGATGGGTTCAACCGTGACGGCAGTGCCGCCTGTTCAGCCACCGGTTCGTCCTTCTCCACAGCCAACACCGGCCGCGCCTGCTGCTCCGGTGGCGGCGCAAAAGAAGAAGAGCAGCGCCGGACTGATCATCGGAGCGGTAGTGTTGTTGTTGGTGGTCGCGGTTATTGCGGGTGCAAGTATTTTCCTGTGGAACCGTTCAAGGACCACGACTGTGAATACGCCCGCATCATCGACGGTAACGGTGGCTGCGCCGCGAGAGGTGAGCCGGTACTGGCTTGAGTTGGAACCGGCGCGCGAGGGTGAAGAGCCGGCGCGAGTCGCTGGGTTGGTGCCGATCGCGTCCGGACAACAGCTTAAGTTTCACTTCGTTTTTAGCGAACCAGGTTATGTTTACATCGTCGGCCCGGGCGAGAACAATCAACCGACGGCATTTTTAACGACGAAGCCAATGCCGGAATCCGGATTGACGAGCAATGAAGTGTCCAGCGGCAGTGACTTCAGTTTTCCGAAGGGTAACACCCTGACGCTGGACAAGAACCCCGGTACGGATGTTTTCACGATCATCTTTGCGAAAACGCCGCTGCCGTCCCCCGTGTTCCTGAACGAATCAGTGACCGGCGAACCACTAACAACAGTGCAGCAGGCGGAATTGAAATCGTTTGTTGCAAAGTATACGGAGACGCCGGCGGTCACGGAGCTTGACGAGTCGAATCCGCGCGCGCCGCTGGTGCGAGTCAAAGTGCCGGCCGAACAAGCGAGTAATCCAATAGTCTTCGACATCCGTATTCAGCACAATTAGGAGAGAGCTATGCGATTGAAAGTTCTTCTTTTGGCGATGGTTTGTGCTTGTGCCGTGGTGATCGGAAGCGCCGCCGCGGCGCCACAGGATCAGGACGACGTGCGCGGCGCGTTTTTGACGTCGCGGCCGAAAGAGAAAGCGGCGGCGTCCGGCACCAGAAAGCCGAGCAGAAGACGTCCGAAGCCCACCGTTGCAAGTGATCCGGGCAAGGCGCCCGAGAAAAAGCCTGCCAATCCGGCTGGACCAACCGCGTCGAACAAGCCGTCTGAGCCGGTGAAGGCGGTCAACGCGGCGCGCATTGGACTCGGCATGACGTTGTTCACGCGCGACTCGAACGGGCTGGCGATTCGCGTGGATCCGGAGCACGTGTTTCGCAAAGGCGATCGCGTGCGCGTGTTGCTGGAGACGAACACCGACGGATATCTCTACATCTTCAACCAGACGAACGATGGTCCCGTCGTCATGATCTATCCAGACAAGGATCTCGACGAGGCCGGGAACTACATCAAGTCGCACATCCCCTGGGAGATTCCTTCCGGCGGAGCGGATGATGAGCGGCGGCGCTGGTTCGTGTTCGATGAGAACCCCGGCAACGAGCGGCTGTTTTTTGTTTTGACACGCGAGCCGTTGAATAACGTGCCGATTGAAGACGAACTGATCGCGTTCTGTACCAATTCGAGTGGCAGTTGTCCCTGGCGTCCGAGCACTGAAGTTTGGGAACTGATTCAGAAGCAAATGCAGGAGCCGCTGACTACGGACAAGAACGCACGCTACGGCCGGGCGCAAACCGAGCCGGAACAAAACGCGGCGACGCGCGGGATCGGGCTGGCGAAAGACGATCCTGAGCCGTCGCTAATCATGATGGCTACGTCGAAGAGTCCGATGTTGGTGGCGACGTTGGATCTCGTTCATAAATAGGGTGAAGGTTTTTTGAAAGGGAATTCAAGATGAGTGGTAGAAGTGTGAAAACGATTGGCGTTGCGTTGTCGGTGGCGTTGTTGGTGGCGCCAGTCACCTCACCGGTGAGCGCCAACACCGCAAGTTACGTGCAGCAAGCCGATCAAGCGAGTACTGCATTACGCGAAGGACGCAGATTGTTGAAGCGCGGCCGTGCGGACCAGGCGCTGATTCAACTGCGCAACGCTCTCAATCTCTACACCGCCGCCAAAAGCAGTAGCGGCATCGCCGCCGCACACAACGAGCTCGGCGATCTCTACTTGCGACAGGGACAATACCCGGTCGCGCTCGAGAACTATCAAAAAGCACTCGACGGTTTTCTGGCCTTTGAGAAAAAGGACGTGGTTGGCGCCGCCGTGGGTTTGGGAGACGACAAGTTCAACGCCAACCTGATGCTCGCGAAGATTGGCGACGTGAATTTCCGTCTCGGCAAAGACGCTGAAGCGCGTGCGGCTTACGGCCGCATGGTTGTGCAGAAGCCGGAAGGTGCGGCTTCGAAGGTTGGACGGCGTTTCGGTGGTTTGAGCGCGATCGCGGGCGGGATTTCAACCGGCCGAGTCAGCGTCGCGGCTCCGACCGGTGGTGTGACGACCTTTTTGGAAGCGAAAAAGGAGCTCGATCAGTATCGCATTTCGATTGCCTATTCCAGCTATGAGCTGGGTATGGGCCGTCTCGACTATGCGACCGGCGACTTCGAATCCGCACGGAAGCATTTTGAGAATGCGTTGGAAGCTGCGGGCAGCAGTCTGGCGGGCATCGCGGGTCTCGGGCAGGTGCGTCGTTTTCGTGCTGCATCAAGGACGAGTCTCGGCGACGTAGCGTTGCGGACTGGCAAGTTCAAAGACGCGACAAAGTTTTACAACGACGCCAAGAAGGGCGCGCAGGAAGATAAGCGACTCGATTTGATGTGGCCGGCGCAACGCGGACTGGGCCGCAGTTTGTGGTTACAGGCGATGCAGGAGAGAGACCCGAAGAAGTCGCTGGCGCTGCGCGAGCAGGCAGTCGCGAACTATCGCGAGTCGCTGGGGACGATTGAAACGTTGCGGCAGGGAAGTCTGCGAGCGGACGAATCACGCACGACGTTTTTGGCGACGACGAAAGACGTTTTTGACGAAGCCGCCAGCGCGAATGCGGCCCTGGCGTTGTTGACGGCTGGTTCCGCCGGTGCGCCACTCAGCGGCAAGGCTTTGGAGTACGCGAGTGAAGCGTTTCGCATCAACGAGCAGTCACGCGCGCGTTCGTTACTCGACCTGTTGAGTGAAACGAATGCCGCGATTACTGAGGGTGTTCCGGCCGAGTTGTTGAAACGCAAGCAGGAGAACCTCGATCGGCAGCAGGACATCGCCGACATTCTGACCGGAATCAACGTCTCCACGGAAGAGTTAAAGGCCAAGCCGGCCGAGCTCGACGCGGAGCTCGAGAAACTGCAGACCGAGTACGAGGAGATCGAGAACCAGATTCGCACGGCGAGTCCACGGTACGCATCGCTCACCGCCAACAAGCCGATGACGCTGGCCGAGGTGCAGCAAAGCGTGTTGGACGAGCAGACGGTGCTGGTCGAATACGCGCTGCAAGCAGACGACTCGTATCTGTTCGCCGTGAGCAAGAGCGCAGTGAACTTGTATAAGCTGCCGAGTCGCGGCACAGTCGACAAGCTGGCCACGGATCTTCGCGCGCAACTAATCCCGTCGAAATTGCAGCGTCGCATCGTCGGTATCGACGTAGCTGAAGCCAACCGCGGTTTGGGTATCGCTTCGTCCGCGCCGGAAGAAACCGCTGGATTCGTCGCGGCCTCGAACGCGCTTTATAAAGTTGTGCTCGAACCGGCTGCCGCGATGATCGGCGAGAAGCGTTTGCTGATCGTGGCGGATGGCGCGCTGAATTACGTTCCGTTTGAAGTGCTGCTGAAAACGGCGGACGCCGGCGACTTCGCTTCACTCGGTTATCTCGTGAAGACGAATGAAATCGTTTACGCACCGTCAGCCTCCGTGGTCGGAGCGATCAAGCAGCAACGAACAAACGCGAACAGCCGTGCGCTGTTGGTGATTGCAGACCCGGTCTTCAACTCAAACGACGCCCGCGCCAAAAAGGGAACCGGCGCCACCACAACTGACCCAGAGGTCCGTGGTCTCGGCATCCAGAGCGCGTTGACGGACGTCGACGGAACCGCGCCTGCGGCGAACACCGCGATGGAAGGACTCCCGCTGGCCCGTCTAAACGGTACACGCGTCGAAGCCGAACAGATCTCGAAACTGGCGAAAGCGTCAGGCGGCGAGGCCGACGTGTGGCTTGATCTCGATGCCAGCGAAGAGAACCTCGGCACGCGCGACCTCAGCAAGTACCGGATCATTCACGTCGCGACGCACGGTTTACTGAACGCCGAACGTCCCCAATTCACCGGCGTGGTCCTGTCACTCGTCGGTAACAAGACCCGCGACGGTTTTGTTCGCACTGATGAAGTGTTCAATCTACATCTTGGCTCTCCTCTCGTGATGCTTTCGGCCTGCGAGACGGGACTCGGCAAGGAAAGGCGTGGCGAAGGCGTAATGGGCCTGACGCGCGCTTTCATGTACGCCGGTGCGCCGACTGTCGGCGTGAGTCTCTGGTCAGTGGCCGATAAATCGACTGCCGATCTGATGACAGACTTCTACCAACGACTGCTGAGCGCTTCCGCGGGCACCACTTCCGGCTCGTTGCGCGGCGCACAGCTAGCCATGATCTCCGGCAAGAAATACAGCGCGCCGTTCTATTGGGCGCCGTTCGTCCTCGTCGGCGATTGGAACTAAAATCCCGCTTTTAATCCTTCGAGATTAGGGCTGCGTTATTTCGCAGCCCTTCTCCTTCTCCGCGCGGCGTACACGCCGCTCAATCCACTTAACAAGAGAATCGCAGTTGCGGGTTCGGGCACCTCAGTAGGTGGCGCCGCGGCCGAACCTTCCACGACGACGTTGTCGATGCGATTGTTTCCGGTCGACGTCGTCGCACCGTCGAAGAGGATGCGAAACGCCGCGTTCGGATTGTTGTTAAGCCCGGCGATAGTTTCCAGCGAAAACACGAACGGCACGGCGCCGAAAGTTGTCGCAGGTGCGTAAGGTAGACCAAAGTCGACGAACGTGATTCCGTCGAGACTGTATTGAAACTGGTTACTGTTGAAGCCGGTGCTGGTTCCCTGACTCGCAAAACTCACGATGATGTTTGAGAAACCGAGCGTGCTGACGTTAAAGGTGACGTTCCGGCCGTTGTTTGCGGTGCCGGTGCCACCCTGAAGCGAAAGCGCCTGTCCCGCCGGTTGGCCCAGCCGCGCATTGTTTGTTGTGCCCGCCGCAAACAGCACGTTAGCGGGGTTGAAGTTGGTAGTGAGTGTTCCATTGCCGTGATCCACGATGAGATCTGAATCGTTGAAATTCCAGATGGCTAACTCATCCGCGAGTGCCGCGGGCGCGGAAGCAGTCAGCAACAGCAACAGACAGATGAGTTTGAAAGGCACTCGTCGAGTGAGACGACGGTTTGACTTAATGAACATACACGTTCTCCTTTTAATGAGGTTTTAGACATAAATCGGCCCAAAATGGAGAAAGCGAAGAATCTTGTAAGAGACTCGTGAGGCTCGTCAGTAGTCGCCCGGCTCTGAGGACAGCCAAAGCTTTCTCGGTAGCTCAGGCACAATATGCGGAAAGATTTCGATCGTCAATAGAAAAGTGATTTCGGTTTGACAGGATCGCTATTCCTGTGAGGTTATTTTCATGGTGGAGGGTATGGGTATGGGAAAGAGCTTCTTTAAAATCGATAACCGAGAAACGTTGGATAAGCTGATTACGGATTCTAAAACTCAGCCGATCGTGATCTTCAAACACAGCAACGCGTGTGGAATCAGCTCGGCCGCTTACCGCGAAATGGAAAAATTCGACGGCCAGGTAAATTTGCTCGAAGTGCAGAGTGCGCGGGACGTTTCCCACGAACTTGCCGACCTCACGGGCATCCGTCACGAGACGCCGCAGGTTATCGTCTTAAAAGATGGCAAGGCAGTCTGGAACGCTTCTCACTTTGACGTGAAAGCGAGCGCCGTGAGCCGGGCGTTGGAGTCGCACACTTAGCGAACCCAACTCGCCTTCCAACAATAGAATTGACTTCCACTCAATAACTGCGATAAAAGCTTTTCGCTTCATCGTGCCTTTCCGGCAGTATCCCGGGCCTCGCATTTTGCAGTTCAATCGATTTACCAGCGCCTGATTTGACTCTTAGGGGTCAATTCGTGAGCGCAAGGATGCCTCAATGCACATATTGAAACTGTTCCCCCGCTTGCTCTTTGTTCTTTTGTTAACCGCAACCGTCGTCTTCGCACAGGACGACGCGACGCCTACACCCACGCCTCAAAACAACACCGTTCAGTCGCAGCAACCAAACGCCACGCCAGCCCCGGTATCATCGCCCGCGCCGTCGCCTGTGGTCACAGCCAAAATCGTACCGAGAGTTATTCAGACGCACGGCCATCTGGAGTTGGACGACATTCTGGAAGTTCAGGTCGAGAACCTGGAACCATGGACTGCGGCCAATGCGAGCAACGATCCCACCAAGCTTGTGCCCTATATAAACGGGCGGGCCATCAGGGGCAATTATCCTGACGAACTTCACGTAGACCGCGGACGGCTCATTTATCACTTGCGGATCGCTCCGGAGAACAAAGAGGTTTGGATCGATCTGCTGGGCGCGCCGGACGGAGTCACCCGTCCGGTTACCTTGAGCGTCGGCTTGGAGAATGGCTCCGCGTTTGACAGCATCCACGAGCGAGACAACAGGCTGGCACTGACCGTGATCTCGCCTGTTTATGGAATCGTGGCAGCGCTCATAATTGTGGCCACCGGCATTCTGCTTTTATGGCTGGTGCGGAAGAGCAACATCATTCGTGAGCCTGGCCCACCGGCGATCAGCGGCAAGAAACGCCCGTACAATCTGGGTCGCGCGCAAATGGCCTTCTGGTTCTTCCTGATCTATGCGTCGTACACGACGATTTGGCTAATCACGGGGGCACTAGACACTATCACTTCCTCTTTGTTGGCGCTGATGGGTATCAGCGCGGGCACAGCGCTGGGCGAAGCATTGATTGACAATGGCAAGGACGAGGCCAAGACGAACCAGTCGCAGGATCTGAAAGCGCAAAAAACAGCGGTGGAACAGGCCGTTACTGACGTGCAAGCGCAACTCGATGCACTCAACGCCTCGGGCGCCGGGTCGGTAACGGACCAGGCAAACCGCGACGCGATGACGCGTCAACTGGTTCAGGGACGCACGCGCCTCAGCCAGATCGATCAACAGCTGATGACGATGGCGGCGGAAGCGCCGCCGACTGTTTCGCAGGGATTTCTGCGCGATGTCCTTTCAGATGGCAGCGGCTACAGTTTTCACCGTTTT
>DASUOZ010000625.1:0-3361 GCA_036276375.1 Pyrinomonadaceae bacterium
ATCAAATCATCACCGGGATGAAACTCAAGCATGGATTTCGACACCAATCAACAACATTGCCAAACGAAAATGGGGCTTCTAGAATCAGGCCATTCGCGATGAACCAGTTCGATTCGAACAAAGACTACTATGGTGTTTTGGGCGTCGACAAGGACGCCTCGCGCCGCGAGATCGATCGCGAGTATAAACGCCAGGCAGCGAAGCATCATCCGGATCGAGGCGGTAGCGAGGAACGCATGAAGTCGGTAAACGAGGCGTATGGTGTTTTGAAAGACGATACGCTGCGCCATGCCTACGACGAGTCGAGAACAACGACAACAGCTACGTACGCCCGCGACTTCGTGTCCCGTTCGACACCGACCGCGCGCGACGTCGGCGTGCTCGGTCATGTTCTCAGCGCCGGGTTATGTTTGACCGCGGGTCTTTTTTTGCTGTTGCTGGTGCGCGTTCAATGGATCTGGTTTTTGTGGCCGCTTGCGATCCTGGCGGTGTTCGTCGTTGGGTTTGGAGTGTTGCTGGCGCGCAGCGCGATGGTGGCGGTAAACGATTCGTTGCCCGCAACGAACCGTTTGAAGCGACACACAAAACTTCAGGAGCTCGCTTTCTGGACCGTCATCGTTACCACCGGCTACGGGCTTTATTTGTTGTTGTCATATTGAAGTGAAGAGATGATCAAGGGTCTGGACCTGCTGTTTCTCGAAGTGAATAGTCTCGAAGAGTCGCTCGCGTTCTATGAAAACGTGCTCGGGTTCGAGGTTGAATCGATCAGTCTCAACTCGGAACCGCCGATGGCCCGGCTCCGTGGCGGCGAACTGAAGATCACGCTGGCCCAACACCTGGAGACGATGCTGCGACGCGGCCGCGGCGTTCACTTCTTCGTGGGCGTGGAAGACGTCGATCAGTTCTATCAGCAACTGATTGAACGCGGCGCTTACGTGCAGCCTCCCGTCGATGAAGGCTGGGGCGGACGCTTTATCACTCTGGAAGACCCGGACAAGTATCGCTTCTTCTTTGTGACCTGGACCACGGGCTAGCAATCGTTAACGGCAGCAAAAGAAACGGAGTGAATGATGGCAGGACAACACGTCGAAAATCTCTTTCGCCGTTTCAAAGGCGAGAAGATCAACCTCAAAACAATCTCCGGCGGCATCTATACAGGCCGCGTTATCGAGATCACAAACGATTACGTCTGCCTCAACGAGACTGATGGAGTCGAAAGTCAACCGGTATTTATTTTCTTCCGGGCACTCGAATCGGTGGCGGCGTCAGTTATGACCCCGTAAATCTGGCGTTTTGAAGTATGCAGTACGTAGCGAACCCACCAAATCCCTGGCTGAGCCATTCGGTCGAATGGATTGGCGAACCTCCGGAAACAAAGCTCGAAGTCTTTGAAGAGACCGAGACGCGGCGGATCATCACGCATAACGACAGTCCCGACGTCGGTTTCGACTACACCGTCAACTGTTATCGCGGCTGCATACACGGTTGCACTTACTGCTTCAGCCGTCCGACGCACGAGTATCTCGGTTACGGCGCGGGCACGGACTTCGACCGCAAGATCATCGCGAAAGTAAACGCGCCGAAGCTTTTGCGGCAGGAGTTGATGAAGCCTTCGTGGAAAGGCGACGAGATCGTCTTCTCGTTCACTTCCGATCCGTACCTACCCCTGGAGGCGAATTACAAACTCACGCGGCAGTGTCTCGAAGTCTGTGCTGAGTTCCGACAACCGATCGGAGTCATAACGAAGTCAGCGTTGATCCGTCGCGACATCGACGTGTTGCAGGAGTTGTCGCGCAACGCGCATCTCGGCGTATTCTTCACGATTCCGTTCACAGACGTCGAGACCGCGCGGGCAGTGGAACCGTACGCGCCCTTGCCGGAGGCGCGGTTCCACGCGATGGAAGCGCTCGCGGCTGCGGGCATCACAGTCGGCATCGGCATCGCGCCGGTCATTCCCGGGCTCTCGTCCGACATTCCCGTACTTCTCAAGCGAGCTAAAGAAGCGGGCGCGCAACACGCTTTCATCAACATGTTGCGCCTGCCGGGCAACGTCGCGCCTTATTTTGAGGAGCGCCTGCGCGAGAAGTTGCCGACAAAGGCCGATCGCGTCCTGAACCGCATTCGGGAAGCACGTGGCGGCAAGTTGAATTCGAGTGTTTTTGGCGAACGAATGCGTGGCGAAGGCGAGTACTGGGCCGCCACGGAACGACTCTTTAAGATTCATTGCGCCCGCCTTGGCTTCAACAAAAAGCGCACTCACGAAACCTCTGCTACCACCACCTTCCGCCGTCCCTCAGCACAAGCCAGTCTGTTTGGTTAATCACCCTTCACTACCGCCCCAACGAATTTCTACGAGACACGCGCCGCCGCATTATCTATAATGACGGCCACCCCTACAGCCAGACCCAGGAGGCAAATGCGATGCTGATCCGAGACGTGATACGCAACCGCGAGCCTTACTCGACGAACGCTTCTGCCACCGTGCAGGAGGCCGCGGAATTTATGGCTGCACGAAACATTGGCGCCGTCTGCGTCATCGACGATGAAGGCCGGCTGCTCGGCGTCTTTTCCGAGCGCGACGTTCTGAATCGCATCGTCGTTCCGCAGCGCGACCCGCAAAGGGTCAGAGTCGGAGATGTGACCAGCGAGTTGCGAGCCGTCATCCAGTGTGACGAAACTCCCCATCAGGCCCTCGAACGTATGGAGTTGATTGGTACTCGTCACCTGCCCGTTGTCGATGGCGAACGTTGGGTCGGCATGCTTTCAATGCGCGACCTGCTTCGCGTTGAGGTGGGAGAACAAGGCGACGAGCTCAAACTGCTTCACGAATACATTCAGCATTAGGTCTCAGGGGTTTCCGTGTCATTGATTAAGTCGGGATTTCTCGTCATCCTCACGATGGTTTTATGTGTGGGTTGTGGAGGTGCGCCTGAAGGACGCGGCGCCGGTGAAGTCGCCAGTTCTCCTCAAGCAAACACTCGTTACAAAGTTGAGAAAGTCGCCGGTGGGCTCGAAGTGCCGTGGTCGTTTGTTTGGACGCCCGACGGCCGGCTGATCTTTACCGAACGACCGGGACGAGTGCGCGTTATCGAGAACGGCACTCTGCGGCCGCAGCCGTTGTTCGTCCTGACCGACGTGGAGGCGTCAGGCGAGAGCGGTTTGATGAGCCTGGCGCTGCATCCGCAGTTCAGCAGTAATCATTTCATCTACATCGCTTATGCATACGCAAGAGACAAAGTTCGAGTAGTGCGTTACCGCGACTCGCCTGAAGGGCTCGTCGATCGCACGGTGATCATCGAAGACATTCCTGCCGCTCAGTATCACGCAGGCTGTCGTATTCGTTTTGGTCCCGACGGCAAGC
>DASUOZ010000626.1:0-2019 GCA_036276375.1 Pyrinomonadaceae bacterium
AAACCACGCGCTCGGCACCGTTACCTGATGACCGCGACTCGAATAGAAAACAGTTTCGGTGATCGTCGCCGGATCAGAGCAGATGATTGATCGCGATACGCCGAGTCTTTCAAAGTGACCCTGACACTCGGGGGAGATGAACTCGCCGCATAATTTTGGTCGCGGAAATTTCTTCTGTTCGACTAGCAACACGCTCAGACCGCGCGTCGCTAGATGGATCGCGGCGCTGCTTCCCGCCGGTCCTGCTCCCGCAATTATGACGTCGTAACGATCCTTCATGCAGTCAATACCAAACGCGCGGGAAAGTGATGCTCAACCCACAGATCGCGCAGTCCCGCAGCTTTACCTAAACGCACCAGCTCGTCCGCTTTGAAACTCCGCAATATCGACAGTGCGCCGTCGTGCCGTAGCAAACGATTCTTCAACACGAGCTTTCCCAGCGTCGTGTAAAAGAAGTACGGCACCGGATCGCGATGCAGATCGATCACGAAAATCCGCCGGCGAGCGACGCGACTCATCTCGCGCAAGATGTCGACGACTTTCTCATCGACGAAGTGATGCGTAAAGAGTGAACACATCACGTAATCAAATTCGGCGTCTGCGAACGGCAACTGCAACGCGTCACCACGCACTGAAGTGATCTCCGGAAAGTCCGTCGACTCCTCGCGAATCGCTTGCGCCGAGCGTTCATTAAGCTCGAGTCCGACGCCTTTGAAACGGCGGCCAGTTGCTCTGGCCCAACCAGCCGCCACGCGAAGCAGTTCGCCCGAACCCGCACCGACGTCGAGAACAGTAAAGTCGTTGAGCTTGTTCTCTTCAACGTCTCGAAGCAGCGTCTGTTTCAACGCGTGCGCATCACCCATCCACCGGTTGACGAGTTGCAGCTCGGAAATGCAGTGCTCGTATTCTTCGGGCGTGTAATTGCCGGTGTCGATGTGTTCAAGTTCGGAACTGCGGCGCTTGAATTTTTCGAACATTCGTCTACGTCTCAGCCAAGTTTCTGGACCACCAGGGCACTGTTCTTCGAGCCAAAGCCAATGCAGTTGCAGAGTGCGGTTTTGACGTTTGCCTCGCGTGCTTCGTTGGGAACGTAGTCGAGATCGCAATCGGGATCGGGTTCTTCGAGGTTGATGGTAGGAGGAATTCTGTTCGTGTGCATCGCGCACAACGCTGCGCCGAGCCCCGCGGCGCCACTTGCGCCTTGCGGGTGACCAATCTGCGATTTCGTCGCCGACATCGGTATATGCCCGGCCTGGCCATCGAAGGCGAGCTTCAAAGCGCTGGATTCGATGCGATCGTTTAGAACTGTCGACGTGCCGTGCAGGTTTACGTAGTCGATGTCCTTGCCTTCGACTCCGGCATCCTGAAGCGCGAGCCGCATCGCGCGCGCGGGTTCGCTGCCGTCTTCCGCGAGGCGCACGCGATGATATGCATCACAGGTCGCGCCGTAGCCGATGATCTCGCCGTAGATCCGCGCGCCGCGGCTGGTCGCGCGTTTCAGTTCTTCCAAAACGTAGATCCACGAACCCTCGCCGAGCACCATGCCCGAACGATTGCGCGAAAACGGTCGTGAAGCGCGCTGTGGTTCATTGTTCCAATCGTTGGTTAAGACCGTCATTAGATTGAAGGCGGCGAGAATGCCCGGCGCAATCGGCGCATCGACGCCGCCGGCCAGCATTAGATCTTGACGGCCCAGTGCGATGTGCTGCGCGGCGTAGGCGATCGCGTCGGTCGAGCTCGTGCAACCGGTTGAGACGATGTGCGATAGACCGCGCAGGCCAAACGCCATTGACAATTCGCTTGATAGACCACCGTGCGTCGAAGCGGGAATCGTGTAAACGCTCGCTTTGTTTGTTGGACCAACGTACCAATACTCGTACTGCTGTTCGGTGAATGCTAGACCACCGCCACCGGTTCCGAGCTCGACACCAAAAGCGCGCCGCTCATCGAGCGACATGTCTTGCGGATACAAAACCGCGTCCGCCAGTGCTTCGCGCGCGGCTGCAAGCGCGAGTGGTA
>DASUOZ010000627.1:0-5743 GCA_036276375.1 Pyrinomonadaceae bacterium
AAAGTAAACTGCCAAGGAGTATGGCGATGAACGACGCCAGCATGATTGGACCACGCGCAGCGGGCGTCTCCGGCGTCAGGGCGTAAAGCAGAATAGCAAACAGCACCGCCAACAGGACGAGGCCTGTCAGCATGGTCAAGCCTGATTGGAAACGGCTGCGGTATTTCATTTCGTTCGTGGGTTACAACCTGAACTGTCCGGCGTACCAATCAACTATTTGCGAACCGAACAACAGGGCGACAATAGCTCCGATCCCTAAAAACACACCGAACGGTAATAGTTTCTTCGAATCAAACCGGCGTTCTGCCGCCATCAACACGATACCGATTACCGAACCCGAGAGAACTCCGAGAAAGAGCGTGAGTATCGTTAGCCGCCACCCGAGATAACCGCCAACCATAAACATCATCTTCACATCTCCCAGTCCCATGGCTTCGACGTTTCTTAGTCTTTCCCAGGTCCAACCCATCAGCCAGAGAGAGCCACCGCCGATTAAGCCACCGATGACACCGCCGATTACCGACGTAAGCCACAGTGGGAGTCCTGAAAAGGCCCCGTTCACGAGAAAAGGCAGATCATCAAAGTGGGGTACTCCTGAGACGAGTGGGATAGTGATGCGAGCAACCAGTGCAAAAGCGATTCCCGGAAGCGTAACAACGTCCGGGAGGATCTGGTGTGCGGCATCGATAAACATCAAAGCGACTAATGCAGAAACGAATACAAGATCAAAAGGTAAAGCAATGCTCAATCCATCGTGCCACGCGACGGCTACAAAGAGTGCAGCAGTCAAAAGTTCGACGGCGGGATAACGAAACGAGATCGGTTGCCGGCAACCGCGGCACTTCGCACGGAGCACGATCCAACTGACGACCGGAATGTTGTCGTAGAACGCGATCACCGCGCCGCACGACGGGCACTTTGAATTCGGAAATACGACGGACTCTTCCAGCGGCAGGCGATGAATGACGACGTTTAGAAAGCTGCCGATGATGGCGCCGAAGACTCCGGCAATGATGTAACCAAACGCAGGGGGAAATAGACTAAGGTCTGGCATTTTTCGTTTCGTGTTAGTCCGTATGGTTCGTGGTCTGTTTCTCCCAAAGCATCAAGTGCTTGAGAAAGGCGTGGTGGGCGGCGAAACTCGCGATCGTAAAACCCGCAAAGCCGTCGCGAAAACCACCCTTAAGAACAAAACTCCTGATGAACGCCGACGGTCCGGCGGCGGCTACGTTAAGGATCGACGTGCGCCGTCCTTCTTCATACATCTGCTGCGCTGCGAGCGGCGCGTAACGCTCGCCGATCATCCGATGATGATGGGCAGCGCTGGGCGATGTGTAGTGCAGCAAATCTCCGCCAAGCTGTCCGACAGGCACGCCGGGATTCAGCGCGACTGACTCGTGAATGTGACGTTGCTTCCAGCCTCCCTGAGTGCGGTTGAAGAGACGCAACTGCTTGTCGGGATACCAGCCACCACCGCGAATCCAGCGCTGTTGATAAAACGTGCGCCGTGAAACCAGAAACCCGCCGGTCTGTACGTCCGGTCTCGTTTTAAGTATTTCAAGCGCGCGTCGCAGGTCCTCGGAAACGCGCTCGTCAGCATCGAGACTGAAGATCCAATCGTGACGCGCCTGGTCCACCGCAAACTGCTTCTGGGCGCCAAACCCCGGCCACGGATTCACCATCACTCGCGCGCCACACGCATCGGCGATCTCACGTGTCCGATCAGTCGATCCCGAGTCGACCACGAGGATTTCGTCAGCCCACGCGACCGATTCGCAAGCCGCTTTGATATTCGATTCTTCGTTGAAAGTGATGATGGTGGCGCTGATCTTCATCTGCTAGCCACAAAGAAGCACAAAAAGCACAAAAAGCGCAACGATCTTATCGATCGCGCGCCTTTTGCGCTTCCTCGGTGCCGCTTCGGAAGTTACGGTTCGACGGGTGTGTCGACGACCACGTTGTTGGCCCGCAGCGTGGTTGAAGTCGCACGCTGGAGGTCGGCGATCGCTTTGTTGTAGTCAGTCTCGGCGCGCAGTTCTGAGGCGCGGGCGTTGGCCAGCGCGTTCTCGCGTTGGAACAGAAGGAACGTCGTCGACCTTCCCACCTGGTACAAACGCTGCTCGCCTTCAAGCTGCAACTCCGCGTTCACACGCGCGTCGCGAGCCGAAAGCACTCGCAAACGTGCCGACTCAACAGCCTGCGCCGCATTGCGCACGTCGACTTCGATGATCTGTTCCTGCGAACGCGTCGAAGCTTGCAGTTGCTCCTTCTGAATTCTCGCGCCTGCGAGGTTCGCTTCCGCGGTTTTGTTCTTGAACGGGAGCGAGATCGCCACACCGACCGTGACGTTTCGCGTGTCGCCGCCTAACAAGTTGCGAAGGGTCCGCGGGTAACCGCCGATCAACGTTGTATTTGGTCCACCCGGCGCAGGTACGAGAGGCGACATCGACAAAGGCAGGCCCTGTGCAGTTTGAATGGCGTTAATCTCCTGTAAGAGAAACGCCGTTGGGTTAAGCAGTGGGTTACCGCTGATTATGGGTACCAGCGTTCCGTCAGGCAATCTGCCGGACACGTCGGTACCGGCGAGACCGGTCAGCGCCACTGTGCCTACCAGATCGATCTGTGGCCTGGTTTGGTTTTTGAAGAACTGGATGTCGATGTCGTTGATATCGTTTTGCAGACGCAGACGTCGCAGCTCCGGCCGATTCTCGCGCGCTGCTTTCAAGGCGTCCGGGAGGTTCACCGCCGTAGTGTCAAACTTCGGCGAGTCGGTCGGTGTGACCTGGGCCGACCAATCCGGACTGTTCGGGTCTTTGAAGATCAAGAGTTTGAGATTGTTCTCAGCGATTGCCACGTTCTGCACCGCCGTGAGCAATGAAGTCTCGCGATTCGCGAGCTCGGTCTGAACTTCAGCGCGCTCGAGTGGAGCCTTGGCGCCGGCGGCAATCTGCGCTTCGACGTTGCGCAGGCTCTCGCGCGAGAGATTCAGGTTCGCCAACTGGTTCTGCTGATCGCGCAGGGCGAACACCAGCTCCCAGTAGGCTTGCTGCACGCGCGTGATCACGTCGATAGTGCGCTGCCGAAAATCTGCGTCCGACTGGTCCAGACGTTTGCGCTGAATGCGAATCTGGCGCCGGTTGTTGTCGATCGAACGATCCCGGAGCAGCGGTTGCGTAAACGACAACGACAAGTTCGACGAGTAGAACGGGTTCAATAAGCTGAAACTGTTACTGGTGTTGGTGTAGGCGTTGTCAAACTGGAGGAAATAGTTTCCACCGCCTTTGCCAAACTGCTTCAAGACGCCGGGATTCCACGAATACGTAGTGGTACTGGTCGTGCCGGTTTGCGCGCCGCCACCCAGCGAGCTCTGCTGTGGTGAGATGCGCTTGTCGTACTGCGGCGTGATTGTAAACACCGGATCGAAGATGCCTTCGAGCGCGCGCAACTGCGTCTCCGCGAAGCGAACGTCGTCACGCGCAACCTCGATGTCGTTGTTGTTTTCGAGTGCGCGCTTGATCGCATCGTTGAGCGACAGGGCCAGCGATTCCGTACCAACACCAAGCCGATTCATGCTCGGAACCGGAGGCAACGGACGCGGTTGAAACGGCGGAATGTTTGGTTCGCGTATCGGCGCCTGCGTGTCTCCGCCCGGCACAGTGCCGGCCGGTTGTTGCGGTACCGGAGTCGCGCCCGGAGCCGGAGTAGTTCCGGGAGCTGTGGTCGGGCTGGTACGCTCAGGACCTGGCGGCGCGGTCGGGTTCTGCGGAATCGGATTTCCAGGGATTGGTGGCTGACCCGGCGGCCGCGTTGGATCACCTTGCGGCGGAGTCGGACGCGGAGTCGACTGCGGCGTTTGCGCCATCGTGGCAGCCGTTCCCGCGCAGACGATGCCGGCGAGAACCACGGTTCTAGCGAACGTGTAAGACAAGCGAGTAAACATCAGACCAAGAGCTCCTTCAAGTGTGTGATTGCTTCCAGTTCCCACTGCATGTGAAGGGAAAAGTCCGCAGACATTCTGGCAAATCATTCTGGCAAACTAGAGTCCGCCGCAGCAAGAGCTTACTACGTTAGCAGCAGAAGCGCAGTTTCATGAAATACGCCAGCATTTTGTGGCTATTAACACCTCGCTTGACACTACTAACAGCGAAAGGCGAGACTGGTGTCCCACAATCGCAACAGAATTAATCCCAAAAACGGCACAAGCGATGATGAGTGTGCCCCGAACGGCAGGAGGATTTTGAGAAATGGCAGTGAAGGTTGGCATCAACGGGTTCGGACGCATCGGACGAAACATTTACCGTACCGCGCTCGGCGATCCGGACATAGATTTCGTAGCGGTGAACGATCTGACGGACACGCGGACGCTCGCACACTTGCTGAAGTACGACTCGGTGCTCGGCAATTTGGACCACGAGATCACTTCGACTGAAACCGGAATCAAGGTCGACAACGATGAGTTTCGCGTCTTCTCGCAACGAGATCCTGCTGCTATCGATTGGGAATCTGTCGGTGCTGAAATCGTGGTGGAGTCGACGGGCATCTTTACGAAAGCCGAAGACGCGCGCAAGCACATGCGCGGCACCGTCAAGAAAGTCATCATTTCCGCACCGGCTAAGAATGAAGACATCACGATCGTGCTCGGCGTGAACGAAGACAAATACGACCCGGCCGCGCATCACGTGATTTCAAATGCGTCGTGTACGACCAACTGTCTCGCGCCGGTCGCGAAAGTCGTGCATGAGAAGTTTGGCATTCGTTCGGCGCAGATGACGACCATCCACTCCTACACGAATGACCAGCAGCTTCTCGATCTGCCGCACAAGGATATGCGGCGTGCGCGTGCAGCGGCGTTGTCGATGATCCCGACTTCGACGGGCGCGGCGAAAGCGGTGGCCCTCGTGTTACCGGAGTTGAAAGGGAAGTTTGACGGGATCTCGGTGCGCGTGCCGACGCCGAACGTTTCCCTGGTTGACGTCGTGATGGACCTCGAAACGGAAACGACGGCGGAAGACGTGAACCGCGCTTTCAAAGATGCGGCGAATGAAGAGTTGCGCGGCATTCTCGATTTTTCTGAAGAGCCGTTGGTTTCCGTTGACTACAAACGCAATCCGAACTCTTCGATTGTTGATGCGGAGTACACGAAGGTGGTCGGCGGGCGGATGTTGAAAGTGCTGTCGTGGTACGACAACGAGTGGGGTTATTCGTGCCGCGTGCGCGATCTGATCAAGTACATCGCGGGGAAAGGGCTGTAATCATTTTCGATTGCGCTGCTTCTTTGTGGCTAAACTGTCGATAAGAGATTTACAACTTCAAAGCCGGCGCGTCTTCATTCGTGTCGACTTCAACGTTCCGATCAAGGATGGGAAGGTCGACGACGACACGCGTATTCGGGCGTCGCTGCCGACGATCAACTACGCGATCGAGCAGGGCGCGCGCGTGATTCTCGCTTCGCACCTGGGCCGGCCGAAAGGTCAACGGATAGACAAGTACAGTCTGCGTCCGGTGGCGCAACACCTGTCGGAGTTGTTGGGGAGACCGGTCGCGTTTGCGGAAGATTGTATTGGTGAGCCGGCTGTTAAGGCCGTTGAGGCATTGTCCGACGGCGACGTTGTGTTGCTCGAGAACCTTCGTTTCCATCCCGAAGAAGAAAAGAACGACGACGAGTTTGCGCGACAGCTAGCGTCGCTTTGCGATGTTTACGTAAACGATGCGTTTGGCGCCGCGCATCGGGCGCACGCGTCGA
>DASUOZ010000628.1:0-4518 GCA_036276375.1 Pyrinomonadaceae bacterium
TCGCACGGCGAGTGGCGCGCAGACTTGCAGTCGCGCGGTGTTCACGGTGTCTGTTTTGCCGAAGTCGAAGTGGACGTCGAGACGGGTTACATCAAACCGATCAAGATGGTCCACATTCAGGACGGCGGCTTGCCGCTCAACCGTCTGACGCTCGAAAGCCAGATCAACGGCGGCATGATTCAATCGCTCGGCATGGCGTTGTGGGAAGAACGCGTAATGGATGCGCAACTCGGCATGCAGCTCAATCCCGGCTTCGGTGATTACAAACTGCCGGGCACTCTCGAGATGCCGGAGCTCGTTCCGATCATCGACGACGACGACAAACGCGAGGCCGTGATCGGCATCGCCGAAGGCTGCATCATCCCGGCGCTCGGCGCGCTTGCGAATGCCGTGTTCAATGCTACCGGACTGCGCATTCGGGAACTGCCGATCACTCCGGACAAAATCTTGATGGGGACACAAGTATGAAATCGTTTGAATGGGCCAATCCGAGAACGATTAACGAGGCCGTGAAGCTGTTGCACGTGTCGAGCGGCGGCG
This sequence comes from Pyrinomonadaceae bacterium, assembly GCA_036276375.1. Lineage (GTDB taxonomy): Bacteria > Acidobacteriota > Blastocatellia > Pyrinomonadales > Pyrinomonadaceae > PSRF01. The sequence goes on from DASUOZ010000628.1 coordinate 541, forward strand.
ACATCGATGAGGCGCCGCGGCCGATTGCCGGCGGTCAGGATCTGTTGACCACGATGAAAGACTACACGTCGCGTCCGGCGCGGCTCGTGAACCTGAAGCGCATTCGTGGGCTCGATCGCATCACGCTCAACGCGCGCGGGCTCACGATCGGCGCGCTCGTCACGTTAACCGAGCTGGAAGAGCACGCAGGCGTCCGCAAGAGTTTTCCCGGACTCGCCGAGGCGGCACATTCGATCGCCACGCCGCAGATTCGCAACCTCGGCACCGTCGGCGGCAATCTGTGCCAGCGGCCGCGTTGCTGGTACTTCCGTCTCGAAGAGGTCATCTGTCTGAAAAAAGGCGGTTCCGAGTGCTATGCGGCAACCGGCGAAAATAAGTACAACGCAATTTTTGGCGGTGGGCCATCGTTCATCGTGCATCCGTCGGATCTCGCGCCGATGCTGCTCGCGCTCGGCGCGCGCGTCACTGTCACTGGTCCTGCGGGAAAGCGCGTGATTCCGCTCGACAAGTTTTTCACGTTGCCGTCTGAAGGCGACATCCGCCGCGAGAACGTGCTGCACAACGACGACATCATCACCGAGGTTTTCGTTCCGGCTTCGCCACTGGCCGCGCGTTCGACGTACTTGAAGTTCAAAGAACGCGAATCGCTCGACTTCGCGCTCGCGTCTGTCGCCGCCGCCGTTCAGTTAGGTCAAAACAATACCGTGCGCGACGTGCGCATCGTGCTGGGTGGCGTTGCGCCGATACCGTGGCGCGTACCGGCGGCGGAGAAGTTTCTCGCCGGCAAAGAGTTGCAGCTCGACGTGCTCGCCGAGACCGCGAAGCTCGCACTCGCTGATGCGCAGCCACTCGAAAAGAACGCGTACAAGGTGCCACTGACGCAGACGCTCGTGCGACGCGCGCTCGCGAAGGCCGGAAACGTTTGAGTTGGAGAGATTTGCTGTCGGAGATTTGTCTGGAGATACGATCATGTCTGACGAAACAACAGAAACACTCTCGCCGCCCGCCCCAGTACAGTCGCCGTTTTGCGGTTCGCTGCGTTCAAAGAAATTCTTTTTACTCGACCGCCTGGCTGCGAACCCCGACGATTATCTCGACGGCGCCAATCACGTCTGGTGCTGTGAAACACAGGAAGTGATCGGACCTGACAACGGGCGCGTGGAACCCGGTCGCTGCGGCCCGGGTCGCGCGTGCTACAGTTCCGCGGTCAAGGCGTTATAATCAAAACCGTTTTCGGGAGGTAACAACGATGAAGAGAGTTTTGTTTGCAGCGGCGGTGATGATTGTCGCGACGTGCGCGCTGGTGTTCAGTTCGCAGGCCGAGAACGTGAGCCTGCGTGGTGATTATGTTGAAGTGCGCACCGCGAGCGTGTTCGCAGGCGCCTGTCACTACAACGGCGAAGTCGTCACGACCGGCCGCGACGCGATGATGGCCTGGAACGTTACGTCCGGAAATTGGCAGGGCGTGGATCTCACCGGCGTGCGTGCGATGGCGATTGTTACCGCGGACGCAAATCTCTCTGACGACCTGGCCGCACGCCAGTCGGAACTCATAATTGACGCGCAGGCGTCAGACGCACAGGGAAAAGCCATGCTCGCGGCGCTGAAAGCGAAGTATGCGACGGCGTTAGGTGAGGTCGTCACTGTGCGCTCAGTCCCAATCACTTTCAACCGCAGCGGCCGCAGCTACGCCGTCAAAGCCGACGACGCAACCATCGACGTCGAAGCCATGCCCAACGATCTCTGCTGCAAAATGCCAAACCTCGTCTGGTACTCGCCACTCGTCGGACTGGAAAACAGAAAAGTCGGCTACACCGTTCGCGCCGGCTATTCCGGCAAAGCGATCAGCACGCCGTGGTCGCGCGGCGGCGAGAACAGCGCCTTCTACGGCAGATTCTCGTTGTGATTCGGCGCGCCGCGACGATAGATCTCCGCACGCTCAATTCGTCGAAAGATCTTCCGCAGCGGTTTGTAAGTGTGTTCCAGCGGAATGATGAACGTGTAGAACGGGTAAGTGATCGTCGTCGCTAGCTGTTCCACGAGCTTGGTGTCGCGATTATCAAGCTGCAAGCCTAAGAAACGTTTGGAAGTCACGCCGAGCACGTAACACGTGTCCTGCGGAAAATGTTTGCACACCTTCTTCACCAGGTACGCCCTCTCTAACAGCGGCACGTTCGCGAGTTGCCGGCGCAACTCTGCCAAAACTTCGCTTTGCCATTCGGGCGGTTGGAACAAATCACTTTTCAACACCGTCTCGCGCTCGCGCCGCGCCCACGCAAGCTCGTCGTAATAACCACTGATGCAATCGCGATACTTATCGGCCTCTTCCAGCCGGTCGCGCGCAGTCAAAAACGAAACGATCATCTCGCACCCGGACGGAATCGCATGCGGATCCTTTTCCATCGCCGCTTCCAGGTACTTGATGCCTCCTTCGTCGCCCTGCTCGATCAGCGCCTCACCTAACGTGTAGTTGGCGCCCGGATGGTCCGGCTCCAGCGCCAGCACGTCGCGCATAAGCGAAATCGCCGCTACGGCGCCGTCCTTGCCCGCCAGGAAACGCGCGCGTTCCCAACGTTCCTCAGCCGTCAACTCCGCGCTCTGCGCTTTCTGTTCGAACCCCGCCAGCGCTTCTTGTGCGACGGCGACAAACTGGTGCCGCTCGGCCCAATTCGCCGCCATCTCCTCTTTCCACAACTGGTTCTGCTGCTCGATAAAGTCCGCCGGCAAACGTGGGAGCAGATGATGATCGGCGCGTGGATGATCCTCAGCGGCAACAAACGCCTCGAGATTGCCGTTCTTCCTCACTTCGGGATAACCCATCGCGGCCAAACGATCCGCCAGCGCCGGATGCGTGTCGTCGTAACGATGGCGCACGGTCAACGTTTCGGAAAACCACTCGCGCGCTTTCTCCGGCGGAATCGGATCGAGCAACGATTGCAGCATCTCCGCAAAACTCTCGCGTGGGGGTTCGGGATCCGTGTCGGCGCGGCCGTGCATCGCCGGCCAAAAATCTTCGGCCAGCATTTTTCCTTTGAGTCGCATATTGACGAGCGCGCAGGCCATCTTCTCTTTGCCCGAAACATTCACCGCGCAGCGATCGGCTTCGTATTCCTGCGCGCGCGCCAGCACGAAGGTATAGGCGTTGAAGTAAGGCGCGTACCACTTGAAGAAGTGCGCGAATACGCCGAGGCCGTCGCGCCGGTGCTGCTCCGCAGTCTCCAACATCTGGGTCCACGTTTGCCGCACGAGATAGATCCAGCTCGTAAACTTTCCGTGATTGCCTGACAGATGCCCAAACTCGTGCGCCACGATCGCGCGGATATCGGCCGGCGAAAGCGCGCGCAGCAACGGCAAACCGATCTGTAAATAGTTCTCGTGCCAACCGAAGATACCGAAACGCGGACGTTGCACGATGCTGGCGTTGTATTCGTTTGTCAGCAGCACTTTGTACAACGACGGGCCGCGAGTCGCGGTGCGCACTTCTTTCACGAGATCGAAGAGTCGCGGCGCATCGTCGTACTTCAACTCGTGCCCTTCCGGCTCGGGAAACTCGATCCACAACGAACGCAGGATCACGAAAGCCAGGCCCAACACGATGATCAGGATTTCGATAACGAGTAGATTGATCCTGCCGGCGTAGATGACGCCGATCACAACGGCGAGGGCGACGGCGAGCGCGCCAAACAAAACTAAATAGCCGAGCGCTGCGAGCAAGCCGACGCGCAAACGGTAGGTCGCGGGGTGATCGCGTTCGTAAAGTTCCAGCTTGTTAACGAGAGCAACGAACTCTTTTTCCTGCATATTCTGAAGAAGAACTTTCTTGCCAGTGACAAATCTGAGGTGTTATAAGCCACCGCCATGCATTACATCAAAACCATCCACAGATTGCACAGAAAACTCTGCGTAATCTGCGGATCGCTTTAACCTAAATAGAATTTATAATTCCATAAAGATTATAGCTTTGACTCTCGGACCATC
>DASUOZ010000629.1:0-2208 GCA_036276375.1 Pyrinomonadaceae bacterium
GCGACGCGTCGGTCAACAACAGTCAAGCTCTCAAATAGAGACAACGACCCCGGCGCCACAGCCTACGAAACCACCTGTTCTCGGCGGTGCAAACTACCCGAACCATCGTCAACCCGAACCGCAAAAGGATCCGGAGCCAACCGGACCCGAAGAAGTCGATGCCGGCGATATCATTCGCGTGAACACTACGCTCATCACGCTTCCAGTGAGCGTGATGGATCGCGACGGCCGCTACATACCAAATCTGCAAAAGGAAGAATTTCGCGTCTGGGAAGATGGCGTCGAGCAGGAAGTCGCATTCTTCCAGTCAGTGGATAAACCTTTCTCGGTTGTGTTGATGCTCGACACGAGCCCGTCAACGCAGTTCCGGCTCGAAGATATTCAGGACGCAGCAGTCACTTTCGTCAATCAACTTCGATCCGACGATCGCGTGATGGTCGTTTCGTTCAACGACGACATCAAGATCCTCAGCGAGTTCACTACCGACCGCAGGAGACTTCAAAACGCAATTCATCGCGCGAGGACCGACGACGGCACACGTCTCTACGACGCAGTCGACATGGTGATCAATCAACAGTTGAGCCGTGTACAAGGACGAAAGGCAATCGTACTTTTCACTGACGGCGTAGACACCACGAGTCGCCGTGCCGATTACAACACCAACATCACAGACGCGCAGGAACTCGACGCGTTGATCTATCCCGTTCAGTACGACACGGCGCAGGACATGAACGTCGGCAACTATCCGACTCAGCAGGTTGATATCCTGGGGACGATACTCGGCGGTATCTTCGGCGGCGGACGGGGCATTCGGCGTGGCGGCCGTTCTCGTGGCACCGCGCGAAGCGATTACGAAACCGGAAGCCAGTACTTACGCGAGCTTGCCAGCAGTACGGGCGGTCGAGAGTACAGAGCCGACTCGCTGCAAAACATGTCGTCTGCGTTTGCAAACGTAGCTGAGGAATTGAGACGGCAGTACAGCATCGGCTATTACCCGAAGCGTCCGCCTCAGGCAGGGCAACGGCGGATGATTCGAGTGCGTGCGCGCCAGCCAAACCTTGCCGTGCGTGCTCGCGACAGTTACATCTTCAACCCGCAAGACGGCACGAACGTCTCTGGCGAAGCAACTCGTAACGCGCCAGTGCTCCGCACGCAGCATTAACCACGGATTTCACGGATCATCAAAACCGACTCGTGAAGATCCGTAGTAACGGGCAAGCGGACTGTCAAAATCGCGCCACCTGCTTCGGAACGGTTTTCTGCTGAAACCGTTCCGCCATGAAGCTCGACAAGGTGTCGCACGATGGCAAGCCCTAATCCCAGCCCGCCGTGTTTACGCGTGCTCGATCCATCCGCCTGGCTAAACCTGTCGAATATTCGCGGTAAAAACTCCGCCGGCACACCCGGACCCGTGTCCTCGATTCTAATCTCGGCAAGCGACTCGTGACGCGTGAGGTAAACGTCAATCACTCCGCCCGGCGGCGTAAACTTCACTGCATTTGCCAGTAAGTTCCAAAGCACCTGTTGCAATCGCTCGATATCAGCGCGGACGACGAGGTCCGGGTGCTCGACGTGCGTGCTGATGTTGATCTGTTTTGCTTCCGCTGCGGGCCGGATCGCATCGATGGCAGCGTGAATGACCAACAACACGTCGATCGGTTGCGTGTTGATGCGCAGCTTGCCTGTGATGATGCGCGAAACATCGAGCAGGTCCTCAATAATCTGTCTTTGTGCCGAGGCGTTGCGCTGGATGACTTCCACTGCGTGTACCCTGCCTTCTTCGTCGAGCTGACCGGTACGAAGCAGTCGCGACCATCCCATCACTGCATTCAAAGGTGTTCTCAGCTCGTGCGAAACAGTGGCCAGAAACTCTTCCTTCAAACGGCTTGCTTCTTCCGCCTGCCGCCGTGCGTGGCTCTCCCGCTTCAGTAGCTCCGCGACTTCGAGTTCGGCTTTAGATCGTTCAGCGTCTGCCTTTTTTCGTTCACTGGTAATCGCAGCGACAATCAAAGTCATCAGCGAGCTCGTGCCGACAAACGAGGTCAACAACAAGAGGGAAACGTTCGCGTTAGGCTGGATGAATGGACCATAGTCATGTCGAGCGCCCCAAACTGCAACTCCGGCCATGAGAACAATGGTGCTGGTTACAATTCGCTGATCAAATCTCAGTGCCGCCCACAGCAAACATGGCAGACTCAAATACGCGAG
>DASUOZ010000630.1:0-8086 GCA_036276375.1 Pyrinomonadaceae bacterium
ACGCGACAGTGCGAACGGTTTTGCAGAGTTGGGGGCCAGGCAAGTTTGACGCGGAGCTGTTTCTCGACGGCAAGGCTTTTCGTCCGGACGGAAAATCAGCGGCGACCTTGATTCCACCTGCGTTTGGTCTCGCGGGAGTCAACCTGCACACGTGGACCGGCTGGGGTTCGGTGAGTCACTGGAACGCGTTCGTCGCGAATCTCGAGATGCACGGCCAGGGAACCTTTTACGATCCGCGTCTCAACGATCCGGTCAAGTTTCCGATCGCGGCGCGAGAAGGCTTTGGGAACGTGCGCAGCAATCCGGATCTGATCACCGCAAAACTTCCTGCGCTTCAGTTCTATCAGCTCGCGATAGCCGCGCCGCCGGCCCCCGAAGGAAGTTTCGATGCGGCCGCGGCCGCACGCGGCGCAGCTTTGTTCAGAAACGAAGCGAAATGTGCGACGTGTCACGTGCCGCCGATCTACACCGAACCGGGTTGGAACATGCACACGCCGGAGGAGATCGGCATCGACGACTTCCAGGCGAAGCGTTCGCCCGACGAGCGTTATCGAACGGCGCCCCTCAAAGGGCTGTGGACGCACCAGACGGGTGGCTTCTATCACGACGGACGTTTTCCGACGCTACGCGACGTGGTCGAACACTACAACAGTTTCTTCGGCACAAACCTGACCGAGCGGCAGAAGCTCGATCTGGTCGAGTATCTGAAGTCGTTGTGAGGCCCACTGTTTTTTCAACTTTCTGTCAGCCAGGTGACACTTAGAGCAACTGGCTGACAGAAACCGAACGGCGCTCCCCACATAATGTAGAAGGTCGAGATCCCAAATGACTCTGCGACTAATCCATTCCCGCAAAACAACCGCTTCGCAAGTTGCGCCACTGACCGTCGGGCGAGTTGCCGAAGCGCGGTTGCCGACCGACACGGGCGAGTTTCGCATTCTCGGCTTTCGCTCGCTCGTTTCGACGGAAGAGTTCGTCGTGCTTGTGAAAGGCGAGTTGCGCGCGGACAGACCGAGTCTGGTCCGCATTCACTCGCAGTGCATGACGGGCGACGTCTTTGGTTCAGTGAAATGCGACTGCGGTCGCCAGCTCGACGCCGCCATGAAGCTGATCGAGCATGAAGGGCACGGCGCGATCGTCTACCAGCAGCAGGAAGGACGCGGTATCGGCATCATCAACAAGATTCGCGCTTACGCGTTGCAGGACGACGGCGCCGACACGATCGAAGCAAATGAGCGGCTTGGCTTTGCGGCTGACATGCGGCGCTACGAGCAGTGCGCGGAAATTCTACTCGAGCTCGGACTGCGTGCAGTCCGAGTCATGTCCGACAATCCGGCGAAGATTAAGGCGCTGCGTCAGGCGGGTCTCGACGTCGTCGAACGTGTGCCGCTCGTAGTCGAGCCGCACGATCACTTCGCGGGTTATCTCAAAACTAAGAAGGAGAAGATGGGCCACCTTGTAAGCGTGGCCTGATAAGTAACATGGGTTGTAAAGACGTTCACGTCGCGAACACCTCCGACCTCGAATCCGGGAAGATGAAAGAAATCGCAGCGGGCGACACCCGCATCCTGCTGGCGCGTGTCGGCGATCGGTTTCACGCTGTGAGTGCCAATTGTCCTCACTACGGCGCGTCGCTTGCCGAAGGCGCGCTGTGCGGCACGCGGGTCGTTTGTCCGTTGCATCACGCGGTTTTTAATGTCGTCAATGGCGATCTGGAAGAGCCGCCCGCGCTGGATGCGCTGGTTAGTTACGACGTGCGCGTCGAAGGTGAGCGCGTGATCGTTTGTGTGCCTGAAGAAGCCGCCGATCGACGCGAGATTTCGATGGCGGAGCGAGATCCGGTTGACGGGCGACAGTTTGTGATCCTCGGCGCGGGCGCGGCTGGTTACGCTGCCGCGCAAACGCTGCGCGAAGAGGGCTTCGGCGGCAACATTGTGATGATCACGCGCGAAGATCGCGCGCCGTACGACCGCCCGAATCTCAGTAAAGATTATTTGCACGGGCACGCGGAACCGGAGTGGATGCCCTTGCGTCCTGCGGAGTTTTTCGCGGAGCACGACATCCAGCTCTTATGCAATCGCGAAGTGACGCGCGTCGATGCGCGTGCGAAGACCATGATTTTCAAGGGGGGCGAAACGATGGACTACGACGCGCTGCTCGTTGCTACGGGCGGCGCGCCGGTCCGTCTCAATATTCCCGGCTCCGACTTGAAAAATGTCTGCGTGTTGCGCAGTTTTGCCGACGCTGATGTGATCATTGAAACGGCTTCGCGTTCGCGTCGCGTGGTTGTTGTCGGCGCGAGTTTCATCGGTATGGAAGCGGCTTATAGTTTGCGCGAACGCGGGTTGGACGTCACGGTGGTTGCGCCGTCGGAAGAACCGTTTGAGATGTCGCTCGGCAAGGAAGTCGGGGCGGTATTTCGGCGTGAGCATGAACGTCACGGCGTTCGTTTCAAACTCGGCTCGATCGTGTACCGCTTTGAGGGCAGTCATCACGTTGAGGCCGTTTCGCTCGACAGCGGCGAGAGTATCGAAACGGATATGGTCGTGCTCGGTGTTGGTGTGCGACCGGCCACGAGTTTTCTCGAAGGCGTCGAGTTAGACAAATCGGGGGCCGTCGTTGTTGATTCGCGCTTGCGCGCGGTTGACGATCTCTACGCGGCCGGCGACATCGTCAACTTCGCTGATCCGCGTACGGGCGAACGCATGCGGATCGAGCACTGGCGCACTGCGCAGCAGCAGGGACGCGTTGCGGCGCGCAACATGCTCGGACGCGACATCGCTTTCACAGGCGTCCCTTTCTTTTGGACACAACAGTTTGACCTGACGCTACGGTATGTCGGTCACGCCACGTCGTGGGACGAGATCATCTATCAGGGCGACGTCGCTGCGCGCGACTTTCTCGCGTTTTACGTGAAAGATAACCGTGTCTCGGCGGTAGCGGGCATGAACCGCGATCGTGAGCTCGCCGCTGTCGAAGCATTGATGCAACTCGATCGCCTGCCCACGCGCGAACAGCTCAAGTTTGACAACATAAGTCTGCTGGATATGCTGCACGCTCCGGCTCAACTCCCAGCACAACGCGAATATATGAACCGATGATGAAGAGTGTACGAACCTCCCGAAGCCCTGGTGTGTTTAGACCGGATTAGGAGTGAAAAGTGTTATGAGTGTCGCACCGTCGTCTGCGGGGACGCTGTTCGAAACTTCTCGTCATCAACCACGTGTGCAAATCTTCTCGGGCCTCGGCGCCGACGAGATGACGCGCATCGCTGCGTTCGCGCGCAGTCTGCGCCGCGCGCGCGGCGAGTTTATCTACCTGCCCGGCGATCGCGCGGATCACGTTTACATTCTGCGCCAGGGAAGAGTGAAGCTCTCGGTGCTTTCCGAATCCGGCAAGGAGATCGCGATCGACATCATTCAGCCGGGCGAGATCTTCGGTGAGTTTGCGCTCGTCGACGACGCGCCGCGCAGCAACATGGCCCAGGCGCTCGACGACATACTCGTGTGGGTCTTCTCAAAGAACGATTTCACACAATTGATTGCGTCGCAGCCGAAACTGGCGCTGAGTTACATCCGGCTCGTTGGCGATCGACGGCGGCGGATGGAGAAGAAGCTCTCCGACATCACGTCGAAAGCCGTATCGGCGCGCGTCTGTGAGCTGCTGCATGAGATCTCTACGAGCGCCGCCGACGTTGAAACAGCCGCCAATGATTATCTCGTTCCCTTAACCCATCACGACGTCGCGAGTTTGATCGGCGCGGCACGCCAGACGACCACCACGGTCCTCAACGATCTCGAGCGCTGCGGCATCATCGAGCTCGGTCGTGGTTGGGTTCGGGTGAAGTGTCTCAAAGAGCTCCAGACCTACGCCGGTCTTCCTCACGATGAGCGTTCAGACTTTCTTCGCGATTCTGTCAGCCGGGTGACACTGGTGTCGCCCTGCTGACATACCCGCCTCGGTTCTTCCTTCATGATGCGCGCCTCGTCACCTCGCATTGGGAAGAGACAACACAAGGAGAACCACCATCATGAGAACGAACAGGAAGTTTTCAACCGCACCCCCGCTATGGCTTGGCCTCTTCGCGATGGCCATCACGGTGCTGCTGGGGCTGACCCCGAGCACAAATGTTTCCGCAAGTGGAGGCAACGACCTCGGCACTTCGCCTTTCGATTTCACTGACGCGGTCTATCGCGCACACGGCATCGTGCCGGAAAACATCGTCCTGCGCGTCGGCACTGCTGCTCGTGCGGGCGACTTCGTCATAGACAACACCAACACTGATCCGAACCGCACTAACGTTCGCACTATCGAATCAACTCCCGGCACGACAGGCTCGAGCGGTCTGACTTACGCCAACATCTTCGGCGTGCTTAATTCCACCAGCTTCGAACGCAACTCCATGGGCCAACTGACTACGCGCGGCCAGGCAGCGTTCGACACTGCAGAGCGTTTCCGCGTTTTCATTTTCCCGAAAGCATCGAACGGTTCCATTCTCGATCCGTTCCTGCCAAACAAGCGCCAGGACAACGTCTTCGACACGCGCGACGGCTACTTCTCAAATGATCCGCTCGGATTGTGGGTAGCAGTGTGGGTCGTGTACACGCCGAAAGCCTTCACCGCCGAAGGCCGCAAAGAACTCGATCCGATCGCCGCGACCAACGGGCGTGACCTCGACGGCACGGCGATTCTGACGAGTCCCTCGCAAATCGATAACCTCGCCGCCAAAGGCTTGATCGAGTTGCGCACGCGGCCTGTTGACGACGGTGTTTTCCGTTGGGTCATCTGCCCGATTCCCGAGGACCCGCGCGACGGTTTCATCCGTCCCGATGCCTTCATACGCGACGTGATACGCGCCGACGGTACCGCGGTCTTTCCGGCGCTCGGACGAAACTTCCGCTGCCTACAGCAATCAGGCGACTGGTGTAACTAGCCACTCGTTTCCACCTGAACACAAAACGGCCCGCATCCCCCGGCAATTCAGACGCGCACAAACTGCGCCGAGGGCGCGGGTGTGGGCCGTGGCGGCCAATCGAAAGAAACAAGAAGGAGAACCTCAATGGCAAACATCTCGAAGATTGATCGAAGGGCGGAGAAGGAGAAACAGCAAGCCGCCAAGAACAGGCGCGAGATCATCGCGGCGGGCTTGAGCCGTCGCGAGATGCTCAGGATGGGCCTGCTCACGAGCGCCGGTTTGCTGATTCCGATGTCGGGCTTGAGCGTGAGAGCGCGCAGCAGTGCCGGCCGTCTGTTCGACAGCGGCAGTGGCAGTGGTCCAAGTAGTCCACCGACCCGGCCGTTTGTGCAACCGTTTACACGGCTGACTGTGAAGCAACCAACGGCAGTCCTGAATCCGGCGCCGGCAATTTTACCCAACACGGTCGCCGGCGAAGGACGTCTGATTCCGCATCAGGCTTTCACACAGTTTCCCCCGGTGAAGTTTTATGAGATCGAGCAGCGGCTTGCGAACATCGTCACGCATCCCGATCTGCCGGTCCAACCACTGTGGGGATTTGATGGACTCGTTCCTGGTCCACTCTACGTGGAGCGCTACGGCAGTCCGGTCCTCGTGCGCAATCGCAACAACCTGCCGGCAAACAACGGCGGCTTCGGTAAGAACCTCGTAACCACGCACCTTCACAACGGTCACACGCCTGCCGAGTCGGACGGCAATCCGTGCGATTTCTTCAGACCCGGACAGTTCTACGACCAGCACTATCCAAACGTGCTCGCGGGTGTGAACTCAACTCACAAGGACGTCGGCGGCGACATTCAGGAGGCGATGAGCACACTCTGGTATCACGACCACATGCACGACTTCACCTCTCAGAACGTCTACAAAGGTCTGGCAGGCATGTATCTGCTTTTCAACGACCACGACACCGGCGATGAGACGACGGGATTCCATTTGCCGTCATTCGGCGACGGCGTCAGCGACGACAGCAACTTCGACGTCCCGATGGTCTTTGCCGATCATCTCTACGACTCGGAAACCGGCCTCCTCGCCTTCGACACGTTCAACTTCGACGGCGTGCTGGGCGATCGTTTTCTCGTGAACGGCAAGGTACAGCCGGTGATGCACGTACACCCGCGGCGTTATCGTTTTCGTTGGCTGGACGCCGGCCCGTCACGGTTTTATCAGTTCTTCCTCACGGACACGACGAACCTGAATCAACGGATCAAGTTTCACCAGATCTCGACGGACGGAAACCTGCTCGATCATCCGGTTGAAGTCGAGAGCGTGCGTATCTCGGTGGCCGAGCGTGCGGACGTGATCATCGATTTTTCGAAATACGCGGGCAAGACACTCTACATCGAGAACCGTCTGGAACAAGAAGATGGTCGTGGGCCAACCGGAAAAGTGCTGGCCGCGGGCCAGGGCAATTTGATCCTCAAGATCGTTGTCGACCTGCCGGCGATTGCAGACAACAGTGTCGACCCGGCGACGATCACGAAGTTCTACGGTCTGCCGAACAAAACGGCGACGCCGCGCATTACGCGTACGTTCAACTTCGATCGTTCCAATGGCAACTGGACCATCAACGGCCGTTCGATGGACCCGGAGTGTCAGGAAGTTCGCGCGCGCATCTCGAAGAACTCCGTCGAGCACTGGATCGTCACGAACAGTTCCGGCGGCTGGCAGCATCCGGCGCACATTCACTTCGAAGAGTTTCAGTTCCTTTCGATCAACGGTGCGCCGCCGGCTTCCAGCGGCCTCGTGCAAAACGGGCGCAAGGACGTGATCCGGCTCGAGCACAACATGCATACGAAAGTGTTTTTCCGCTTCCGCGATTTCGTCGGGAAGTATCCGTTCCACTGTCATAACGTGGTCCACGAAGATCACGCGATGATGCTGCTTTGGGAAATCGTCGAAGGCGACGGCGACAACCGCACAAACCCGTAAAGGAGAGACCATGTTTAAGAACACATTTACCGGACTGCTGGTGCTGGTCCTGCTTGCCGCTTTGACGGTCGTGCCTGGTGATGCCGGCGCGCGCTCTTTTCAAAAAGAGTTTACGCAAACGAAAACTCCGCGCGAGCGGCTCGCGGAAAAGAGTTTTCCAAACGTCACGTTGACCACACACGAAGGCAAGAAGGTCAAGTTCTACGACGATCTGCTGAAGGACAAGATCGTTTTGATCAATTTCATGTACGTGAAGTGTGAAGGCTCGTGTCCGGGCACGACGGCGAACCTCGTGAGGGTGCAGCAACTGCTCGGCGACCGCGTGGGCAAAGACATCTTCATGTATTCGATCACGCTCAAGCCGGAGGAGGACACGCCGAAGGTACTGGCCGCGTACGCAAAGGCTTACAAGGTAAAGCCTGGCTGGCAGTTTTTGACGGGCGATCCGAAGGACATTGAGCTGCTGCGGCAGAAACTTGGGTTTATCGATCGCGATCCGGTGCGCGACGCGAACAAGTCGAATCACATCGGCATGCTGCGTTGGGGTAACGAGCCACACACGCTGTGGGCCGGGTGTCCCGCGTCGCTCGCGCCCAGCAAGATCGTGAAAGAGATCGCCTTTATCGACTGGCCGACGCCTGAAGAGGCCCGGGAGAGACAGATGAGAGGAGGACAGAGATGAGATTTCTAAAATTTATTTCCAGTGAGCGGCTTGGTCTGCTTTTGGTTGGGTTAGTTGCGGCTGTCTCGGTCTCGGCGCAGACGGCGGTGTCGCCTGCCGCGTTTCCGGTTGGCCTCGGACCCGAAGGCGTGATCATTGACGGCGCGAGTGTGTTTGTCGCTAATCAGTTCAGCAACACGGTCACGAAGTTGAATGCGAGCGATGGGGCTGTGGTGGGCACGTACACGGTGGGCCATCGGCCGGTGGCGCTCGCGTTTGACGGCGCGTTTGTCTGGGTGGCGAACTATCTGGGCAACACCGTGATGAAACTGGATCCTGCGAGTGGAGTAATCATGGGCACGTACGCTGCCGGCGACGGTCCAGGCGGACTACTCGTTACGAATGGCAATGTGTGGGTTGCGAACCGCGGCTCGAACACGGTTACCAAACTGCGTGCGGCTGATGGTGTGACGCTGGGAACATTTGAAGTGGGCACACGACCGATCGCAATGGCAACGGAC
>DASUOZ010000631.1:0-2514 GCA_036276375.1 Pyrinomonadaceae bacterium
AATGCGATTGTGAACGGCGCGACCACAAACGTTGTGACCAGCGCCGGCACCGGCTCGCCAAACCGGCTCCTGTATTCGCTGTTCTTCTAAACTCTGCGCGACGCAGACAGACACCGGGAGCGGTTCGGTATACCGAGACCCGCTCCCGGTCCGCTTTGAGGGATTTAGAACCGGCAGCGAAGAGATCTTAGACCGGCCCAGCCTTGACAAGTGCCGAAGCACAGATAAAACTTACCACTCTCGTCTTTCCGAAAACCGCTCTGACAACCGTGAGGTGAAACCATGAAACACTTCGGAAGAGTGTATGGCGCTCCGAGTAGCGTACAGCGAAGCGCTTCCTTGCTCTGCGCCCTGGCGCTGCTGTCGACAATGCTCGTCTACCCCGCCGCGCTCGTTCACGCACAACAAGCGTCTGCTGCGCGCACAGCGCAAACGCCCGCAAGCAAACGGGCGCTTACGCATCAGGATTACGACTCGTGGCGTTCAGTCGTGGCCCAACAAGTTTCGCGTGACGGCAAATTCGTGGCCTACGCTTACCTGCCGCAGGACGGCGACGGCGAGATCGTCGTGCGCAACATCGCCACCGGTGTCGACTGGCGTGCGCCGCGCGGTTATCGGCCGCCAGTGCCGCCGCCCGACGATCCGGGGACAAACATCGCGGAGTTTCAGGCGGAGCAGGCGCGTTTACTGCGACCTGTTTTCACGGCCGACAGTCGCTTCGTGGTGTTCTCCACCGAACCCACCAAAGCGGATGTGACCAAAGCGAAGAAAGAAAAACGCAAACCGGAAGATATGCCGAAGAACGGTCTCAGCATCATGGACCTCTCATCCGGCGCCGTGAAAAGTATCGAAAAGGTGAAAACGTTCCGTGTCCCTGAGGATGGATCCGGCTTTATCGGTTATTTGCTTGAGCCTAGCCCAACAACACCCAATCCCCCTCCCGCTCCGTCGCCCGAAGCCGGCGCCCCAGCAAGCCCGTCGCCCGCTGCGCCCGCGACAACGCAACGTCCAGCGGCCGGCAGAGGAAAGAAGAAAGAATACGGTTCTGATCTGGTACTGCGAAACACCGCCACTGGCGCCGAACGAACATTCAGCGACGCGCTCGACTTCACCATCAGTAAAGACGCGAAAACTCTCGTCTACACAGTCTCTTCACGTAAAGAAGAAACGAACGGCGTGTTCGCAGTCGCAACCGAAGGCGACGCAGCACCAACTGCACTTCTCAGCGGCAAAGGAAAATATCAGCGACTGACCTGGGACGAAGACAACACCCAACTCGCGTTCATCAGCGACAAGGAAGACGCCGCGGCCAAACAGCCGAAGTTTCGCGTCTATCACTGGAACCTCAAAGATCCGCAGGCCAACGAAATCGTTTCCCCAGCGTCTGCCGCCTTTCCGAAAGACATGGTGATCAGCGAACGCGCGAACCTCAGTTTTTCGCTCGATGGCAGTCATCTTTTCCTCGGCTCCGCACCGCAACCCGAACCGGAACGAAACCCCGACGAAGAGATTCCGGCGGATGAAAAAGTGCTCGTCGATCTGTGGCACTGGAGAGACGATTACGTGCAGCCGATTCAGAAAGTGCGCGCCGAGCAGGATCGTAATCGGTCATATCGCGCCGTTTACGATCTACAGTCAAAAACATTTGTGCAACTCGCGGACGAGACGATGGAGAACGTTTCCCCATCGAGCGACGGCCGCTACGCGATCGGCTCCGATAATCGCAAGTATCGCGTCGCGGCTGACCACGATCCCGGCTTCACTGACTACTACCTCGTCAACACCGACGACGGCTCGCGCAAACAACTCGCAACCAAACAACGCGGCGGTTATTCGCTCTCGCCGAACGCGAAGTACGCTATCTACTTCGACGGCAAAGACTGGCACTCCTATTCCATCGCCGATGGTGCAACCAAAAACCTTACCAAAGGTCTCGACGTCAACTTCTACAACGAACAGAACGACGTGCCGTCGACACCCGGCTCGTACGGCATCGCCGGTTGGACCAAAGATGACCAAGACGTGCTGATCTACGATCGTTATGACATCTGGCAGGTCGCGCCTGACGGCAGCGGCGCAAAGCTCCTGACCGACGGAATGGGTCGCAAAGTGAAGACGACCCTGCGTTACGTTCGTCTCGATCCCAAAGAGCGCTCGATCGATCCTGACAAGCCGATGCTGCTGAGCGCCGAAAACCAGGAGACGCGCGACTCCGGCTTCTATCGCGACAAAGTCAACAGCACTGAGTGGCCACAGAAACTGCTAATGGACGCCAAAGATTTCAACACGCCCACCAAAGCCAGAGACGCGGACGTGCTGATCATGACTGCTTCGCGCTTCGATCAGTTTCCCGACATCTGGGTGACAAACGGCAGCTTCCGCGAGTTGAAGCGCGTCAGCAACGGCGACGTGCAACGCGCGAAATTCCTGTGGGGCGCCGCGGAGATGGTGAGTTTCAAAAGCACTGACGGCGTGCCGCTGAAAGGCGTGTTACTCAAGCCGGATAACTTTGAT
>DASUOZ010000632.1:0-2979 GCA_036276375.1 Pyrinomonadaceae bacterium
ACTCATCAAAATCGGCAGTTGGAAAGAAAGAGTGACCGGTTGCGAGTCGTGCCATGGTCCAGGCAAAGCGCACATCGAGGAAGGCGATCCGACGAAGATGATTTCGTTCAAGAACAAATCTTCGAAAGAGATCTCCGAGACGTGTTTGACGTGCCACTCGGGCCGTGAGGAACACAATAACTTCCGCCGTGGCGAGCACTGGCGCAACGATATCGGTTGTACCGATTGCCATGCGTCTCACTCGCCACCCACTGGCCGGCAACTGGCGGCGTCGAACGTGTTCGTTTCCCGGAGTAACGCGCAAAAGCCCGGGTTCTCCGATCTGAAATTACTCAAGACCAGCGAACCGCAGCTTTGCCTGGGTTGCCATATGGAGACCAAGCACCAGTTCAACTTGCCGTTCCATCACAAAGTGCTGGAAGGCGCGATGCGGTGCAGCGACTGCCACAATCCTCACGGCGGTTTTGAGCTCAAACAAACAAGACTCGCCACGGGCGCCGACGCAGCGTGCATCAAGTGTCACGTCGACAAACAAGGTCCGTTTGTTTACGAACATGCGCCGGTAAAAACCGAAGGGTGCGTTGCGTGTCATACACCGCATGGTTCGGCTAATCCTCGTTTGCTCATTACCAGTCGCGTGGGCCAGCTCTGTCTGACGTGTCACAGCACAGCGCACGGCGTAGGCGCAGAGGAACCTGCCGGTCCGCAGCATAATCAAAATGCGCAATACGCTAATTGCACGAACTGTCACATCAAGATTCACGGGTCGCGAACGAGTCCGGTCTTCTTCCGCTAGCGAGTGAGGATTGCTATGAGCAAAAAACAAAAGATTGCGGCGCAAGTCATCAGCTTGCTGGTCCTCTTTATGGTTGCGGGCTCCGTTCTGGCCCAACAACCTTCCCCGTCACCCTCGCCACAACAATCGCCTTCACAATCGACTGCACCCGATGAGCCGGTTGAAACAGGCGAAGATGCCGGCGACTACACCGTTATTTCGAGTGTGGAATTTGGCTACCGTGGCTTGAGTGTCGACGGCGATCTGAACAAGTATCGAAGCGACCTGAACTATCACGCCGGTCCGCGACTCTTCGACAGTTCGTTTTTGCTGCGGTCCAAAAACGGCGGCGGCAGCTTGTTCGAGACGTTTCTGGTGAGTTCGACCGGCTGGGGAGCCGATCCGCAGGGCAACCTGCGCGTGAGTGTCGAGCAACCCGAGTGGTATCGCTTCGACGCGACTTACCGGCGCTTCAAGTATTTCCGCTTCCTGAACAATTTTGCGAATCCGAACTGGGTCTTCAGTCCGGCAAATTTTAGCGTGCCTCCCAAGCTGACGACCGGCGAGCACGGCTACGACACACGGATACAACTCGGCGACTTTGATCTGACAATTCTGCCGAAGCACGAACGTATTCGCTTCAATATTGGCTACTCTCCCGAACGTTACAGTGGACCGGCATTCACGAACTACCACGCCGGCGGAAACGAGTTCATGATGCTCTCCGAGCTGAAGTCACGGGCCGACGATTTTCGCGTCGGCGCCGATGGCCGGCTTGGCCCGGTGAACTTCTCGTTCCTGCAAGGCTGGCGACGGTTTCGCGACGACAGCACGATCGATCTCGGTGTTACGCCGGGCATAAACCTCAACCCGACTGCAGCGAGTTTGACCTCGTTCGATCGCAACGAGCCCGCGCGCGGCAGCGTTAACTACACTCGCTTCAGCCTGCAAACGCTCGTTGCGGACAGACTGGACATAACCGGCCGCATCATCTACAGCAAAGCCAAGCAGAACTATTCGTTTGTCGAGAGCTTTACCGGCCGAAACTGGAACCCGCGTATCACGGGGTTTCCGCCCAGCCCGCCGGGCGCAACACCAAACATCCTCAACCTGGGACAATACAACCTCGTCGGCAACAGCGAGCGGCCGAACTGGCTCGGAGATCTGGGCCTGACCCTGCTCGCCACCGATAAGTTTCGGATCTCCAACACGTTCAGGTACGAAACGTTTGAGATAACCGGTGACGCACTGTTCAGCGACTTCTTTTCTGTGACCCGCGGCACCAGAACCGACTCGATCGGTTTCAGCAATCGTAACGTAAACACGCGCACCGACTACCGCAAGATCCAGAACACGATTGAAGGCGACTACCAGTTCAATCGCGACTACTCGCTCCATCTCGGCTACAGATACGCAAACCGCAGAGTGACAGAAGAGCTTAGCGGTTTCAATCTCGGCACTAACGCTCCCACTGCGCTCGTGCCCAGCAGTTTCACCGAGCACAACAACACTCACGCGATAATCGGCGGTTTCAAAGCCCGGCCGGTTAACAACTGGACCCTCTACTTCGACGCCGAGCACGGCACTGCCGACAACGTGTTCACGCGCATCGGCAATTACGAGTACACGAACATTCGCGCGAAGAGCAAATACAAACCAACCTCGCGGCTCTCTTTCGACCTGGCGTTTATTGCCAAGAACAATTCGAATCCCTCGGAGATCGCGGGCGTCTCGTTGGAAGACTTCGGCGTCAGCGTGAAGTCGAAGCTCTTCAGCTCGACGATCAATTGGACCGCAACGTCCAGGTTCTACGTAAGCGGCGGCTACAACTACCACTGGATAAACAGCGACGCGATCGTCGACTATTTCTTCAACAGCGTTCAGCATCCGCTCGGCCATAGCCTTTACATCGTGCGAAACAACTTCTTCTTTGTTGAAACGGTGGCCAGGATTGCTCCGCGCGCTACGTTGTTTGCGGCGTATCGAATCAACAAAGACAATGGCCAGGGCAATCGCATCGCCGATCCGACAGGACGGCCGGGCACACTGATCGCCTCCTACCCGATGAGTTTTCAGTCTCCTGAGGCGCGGCTCGCGATCAAATTGCATCACCGTCTCGATTGGAACGTTGGCTATCAGTATTACAACTACAACGAAAGCACGCTCGTCGGTCCACGGCCGCAGAACTATCACGCGCATCTGCC
>DASUOZ010000633.1:0-5442 GCA_036276375.1 Pyrinomonadaceae bacterium
GGGACCGTTTATCGACAAAGGCATTTTGAAAGCAGTGGAGAAGGCGCGCTCAGGCGGGCAGCGTCCACCGGTGATCAAGACCTGGTCGCGGCGCTCCACGATCACGCCTGATATGGTCGGGCTCACTTTCGGCGTGCACAACGGCAAACGTCACTTGCCGATTTACGTGACGGAAAACATGGTGGGCCACAAGCTCGGCGAGTTTGCGCCGACGCGCACGTTCAAAGGCCATTCGGGCACGAAGGTGGAAAAGGCGAGCAAGGTCGCAGGGCCGCCGAAGTAATGGCATTGACGATTTTCGATTGCCGATTGTCGATTGAAAGACACAGCTATTCGACAGGCGTTCTTAAAATCGGCAATCGAAAATCGAAAATCGACAACGGAGTGAAGGATGGAAGCAACAGCAAGTGCGAAGTATTTACGTGGCTCGGCGCAGAAGGCGCGGCTCGTCGTCGATATGATTCGCGGCAAGGACGTTAATCAGGCGCTGGCTATCTTGCGGTTTACGAAGAAGCGCGCTGCCGGTCACATCGAGAAGTGCATGCGATCGGCGATCGCGAATGCGAACGAGGCGGCTGAGAAGGCAAACATCTCGATCGACCCGGACGATCTGTGGGTGCGCACGGCGTTTGTCGATGGTGGACCGACGAAGAATCGCCGGCGCGTGCGTCCGGCGCCGCAGGGCCGGGCTTATCGCGAGCAAAGACATTTTTGTCATGTGACGATCTCGTTGAGTAATGACGAGCGTCCGCAGGCGAAGGCGAAAGAGGTGAAAGCCGCGCCGGTTCAGGAAGAGCCGAAGGCGGCGTCGAAGAAGCCGGCGGCGAGTAAAGGGCGTAAGCGGGGTGGCGCTGCTGCCGCACCGCGCGCCAAGCGCACTAAGAAGACTGACGAATAGGAGTAAAGCGTGGGTCAAAAAGTTCATCCATACGGTTTTCGGCTCGGCTACAACAAAGACTGGCACTCGCATTGGTTTGCGAAGAAACAGTTTGGCGAGTTCCTGCTCGAAGACCTGAAACTGAAACGAGATCTGAAGCAGCGCTTCGCCGGCGCCGGCGTCTCGCACGTCGACATCGAGCGCGCCGCTAATCGCCTGAAGATCATCATCTACACCTCGCGTCCGGGCATCATCATCGGCCGCAAGGGCGCCGAGATCGACAAACTCAAGAGCGATCTCTCGGCGAAGACCGGGCGTGAAGTGCTCGTTTCCATCCAGGAGATCCACAAGCCGGAGCTGAACGCTCAGCTCCAGGCCGAAAAGATCGCCGCGCAGCTCGAGAAGCGCATCGCGTTTCGACGCGCGATGAGAAAAGCAGTGGAAGAGTCGCTGCGTTTCGGCGCCGAAGGGATCAAAGTCAAAGTCAGTGGCCGTTTGAATGGCGCGGAAATCGCCCGCAGCGAGTGGCACCTGCAAGGACAACTGCCCTTGCACACGCTGCGCGCCGACATCGACTACGGTCTCGCCGAAGCCCGAACGACGTTTGGACAGATCGGAGTCAAGGTTTGGATCTACCGCGGCGAGATCATGGATCCGAAAGCGGCGATGGCCCGGGGCACGGGTTCCGATCCGATTAACGAAACGCGCGTCGGTGAGCGTGAGCGGCGCCCGCGCACGCGCCGTGAGAGAGAAGAGCGCGGTGACGGTAGACGGCCCCGTTCCGACAACCAGTAGGGAAGCCAGATCCAACAGAAAAAAAGCCGGATAGGAACGGATAGGACTAATTAGTTATGTTGATGCCGAAGAAAGTTAAGCACCGGAAGCAGATGCGCGGACGCATGACGGGCGTCGCGACTCGTGGCAGCGAGATCAGCTTCGGTGAGTATGGGTTGAAGAGTTTGGAACCCGCATGGATAACCGATCGACAAATAGAAGCTGCCCGTATCGCGATGACGCGGCACATCAAACGCGGCGGCAAGATCTGGATTCGCATGTTTCCCGATAAGCCGGTGACGAAGAAGCCGGCGGAAACTCGTATGGGCAAAGGCAAGGGCGCACCCGAGTACTGGGTCGCAGTGGTCAAGCCCGGCCGCATTCTTTACGAGATCGAAGGTGTCGACGAGAAGACCGCGCGCGACGCCATGCGTCTGGCAGCGCAGAAGCTGCCGATCAAAACGAAGTTTGTGACCCGCGCCGATCAGGAAGGAGGCGCGATCTAGCGATGAAGAAGCGAGAAGAGCTCGATAGGTATCACGAAATGGCTGAAGACGAATTGCGGGCCGAAGCGGCTCGTCTGCGTGAGTCGTTGTTTCGGCTCAACTTCAAACTCGCCCTGGGTGAGGTCGACGCCGTGAAACGGATTCGGCAGGAAAAGAAATCGCTGGCGCGCATTCAGACCCTTTCGCGCCAACGTTCCGGGAGTAAATAGGAAATCGAGATGGCAGAAAACGAAGAGAATATCGCGACAGAGACGACCAGCGCGGAAACCCCGCAGCAGGGCACGCGCCGCGCGCATCGTTCGCAGAAAGTCGGCACCGTCGCGTCCGACAAGATGCAGAAGACGGTGATCGTGCGGGTGGACCGGCTGGTGCGGCATCGCAAGTATCGACGTTACGTGCGCCGCACGTCGAAATTCATGGCCCACGATGAGTTGGGCGCAACGGTGGGAGACAAGGTCCGCATCGTCGAGACGCGTCCGCTTTCAGCGCGCAAGCGCTGGCGTGTAATTGAGATCGTGCAAAAAGCCGCGAAGTGAGGGTTGAACTATGATTCAGATGCAGACCTCGTTAGAGGTTGCTGACAATTCGGGAGCGCGGCGCGTGGAGATGATCATGCCGATCGGCGGATCGACCGGAAAGATCGCCAGCCTTGGTGACCGGATCAAAGTGACTGTCAAAGAGGCTTCTCCCGACGGCACCATCAAGAAGGGAACGGTCCAGGACGCGGTGATCGTGCGCACGCGCAAGGAAGTGCGTCGCGCCGACGGAACTTATGTTCGCTTCGATCAGAACGCCGCGGTGCTCATTAAGGAAGACGGAACGCCGATTGGAACGCGCGTGTTTGGACCAGTGGCCCGTGAGCTGCGCGATAAGAACTTCATGAAGATCGTTTCACTCGCGCCGGAGGTGATTTAAGAGATGGCAGGAACAAAGCGCGCCAAAATCAAGAAGAACGATCAGGTGGCAGTCATTGCCGGACGCGACAAGGGCCGGCGTGGCCGGGTGCTGGAAGTGAATCCGACCAAGGGCAAGGTTCGGGTTGAAGGCATCGGCATGATCAAGCGGCATCAAAAGGCGAATCCGCAGGCGAACCGCGGCGGCGGTATTGTCGACAAGGAGTCGTTCATCGACATCTCGAACGTGCAACTGATCGATCCGCAGTCGGGTAAACCGACGCGCACGAAGTATCAGATCGAGAGCGATGGTTCGAAGACGAGGGTGGCCTCGGCAAGCGGCCATTCAATAGAGAAGTAGGGCATTTTTGATTTTTGATTTCCGATTGCCGATTGACGGCTGAAAGGACAACCTTGGTTTTTCAATCAACAATCAACAATCGGCAATTGGAAATGGAGCAGAGATGGCTGCAAGGTTAAAAGAGCGATATCAAAAAGACGTGGCGCCGCAGATTGCCAAGGAGTTTGGCATCACCAATCCCATGGCGGTACCGCGCCTCGAAAAGGTCGTTATCAATATGGGAATGGGCGAGGCCATCGCCAACAACA
Source organism: Pyrinomonadaceae bacterium (assembly GCA_036276375.1). Lineage (GTDB taxonomy): Bacteria > Acidobacteriota > Blastocatellia > Pyrinomonadales > Pyrinomonadaceae > PSRF01. Next base: position 3,660 of record DASUOZ010000633.1, read on the forward strand.
AGATTCTCGACACGGCCGCCGACGAGCTGCGCTCCATCACCGGCCAGAAGCCGGTGATCACCAAGGCGAAGAAGTCGATCGCGTCGTTCAAGCTGCGCCAGGGGATGCCGATCGGCGTCGTGGTCACGCTGCGCGGCGATCGGATGTATGAGTTTCTCGATCGGCTCGTTTCCGTCGCGCTGCCCCGCGTCAGAGACTTTCGCGGTGTGTCGCCGAAAGCGTTTGATGGACGTGGCAACTACACCATCGGTATTCGCGAGCAATTGATCTTCCCGGAAATCGATTTCAACAAAGTCGACAAGCTGCGTGGCATGAACATCTCGATTGTGACCACCGCACGCAACGACGAACAGGCACGAGCGCTGTTGAAGGCGTTGGGCATGCCCTTCAGGACTAACTAAGGAACTTATGGCAAAGAAATCACTGATCGCGAAGGCGGCACGCAAACCGAAGTTCTCGGTGCGCGCCTACACTCGATGCAAACGTTGCGGCCGGCCGCGAGGCTACCTGCGGAAGTTCAACCTGTGTCGCATCTGTTTTCGCGAGTTGGCGCTTCAGGGCCAGATCCCTGGCGTGGTTAAGTCGAGCTGGTAGAGACATTTTCGATTTTCGATTGCCGATTGTCGATTGCAAATCAACAATCCCAAATCAGCAATCAAAAATAACTGGAGTTACTTCATGACAGATCCCATTGCCGATATGTTGACGCGAATCCGCAACGCCATTGCGGCGAAGCATTCGCGGGTTGATATTCCGGCTTCCAAGCTCAAGCTTGAGATTGCCCGCATTCTGAAAGAAGAGGGCTACATCAATAACTTCGTCCTGAAGGGCGAGGGTCTCAAGCGTACGATTAGAATCTTCCTGCGCTACGACGCGCGCGGTACGTCTTCAATCACGCACCTCCAGCGCGTCTCGACTCCCGGCCGCCGCGTTTACGTCGGATCGAGTGATATTCCGAAAGTGCTCGGCGGTTACGGCATCAATATCGTTTCGACCTCGAGAGGTCTGATGAGCGGCAAGGCCGCGCGTCGGGAAAACATCGGCGGAGAGCTGTTGGCGCAGATTTACTAGCATTGCCGATTGTCGATTTTTGATTGCCGATTGAAAGAAAGGCAGTCCCAAGAAGGTACCTGAAATCGACAATCGGAAATCGAAAATCGGAAATAACCATATGTCGCGAATTGGAAAAAAGGTAATCACAGTCCCGAAGGGCGTGACCGTCACCGTGAACCAGCAGGAGCTCGAGGTTAAAGGTCCGAAAGGCACGCTGAAGACTCCGATCCCGCAGGGAATAAGTTTCAAGCTCGAAGGAGACGAACTGCGCGCCGAGCGTGGCTCCGACGACCAGGCTGCCTTGCACGGACTCGCCCGCGCGCTCGCAAACAACGCGATCGTCGGCGTCACTGAAGGGTTCAGCAAACAGATGGATGTCGTCGGCGTCGGTTACAAGGCCGACGTGCAGGGCAAGAAGATCGTCTTCTCGCTCGGCTACTCGCATCCGATCGAGTTTCCCCTGCCGGCCGAAGTCGATGCTAAAGCAGAACGTCTGACCACCAAGGGCAGCATTCAGCAGTACCAGACGACGTTGACGTTGACGAGCATCGACAAGCAGAAGCTGGGCCAGGTGGCGGCCGAGATGCACAAGTTGCGCAAGCCCGACGCTTACAAAGGCAAAGGCGTGCGCTACGCGGATGTACCCATTAAGTTGAAACCCGGCAAAACTGGTAAATAAATTGACGATTTTCGATTGTCGATTGCTGATTGAAGAGGGAATGAGACGCTC
>DASUOZ010000634.1:0-9614 GCA_036276375.1 Pyrinomonadaceae bacterium
GAATTTTAGGTCGATGATGCGCAGCACGATGTCGCCGTTGGCGACGTTGTTTGCCACCAGCTTAAACGGAACCATCACGCCTTCGATGTTGCGAAAGTCGCTGAACTGCTCGGTCTGCGGCAGCTCGACGCCCAACGTATCACTCACCACGACCGAGTCGCGGCGCAGCACGAGGAACGACTTGGTTGAAACGTAGTCCGTGACCGGCGTGCCTTGCTCGTTCTTTCTCTCGATGACGTAGACCTCTTCGTCGCCAACTTTGCCCATACGTTTAAACGTGATCGTCTGGTAGTTCTTCTTCCAGTTGAGGACGTTGTAGAAGTCTGAGCCGGCTTTGACGTCTTCGAGCCGTTTACCGCTGTAGGTTTGCGGAGATCCAAAACTGACGATCTCGCCGCCGCCGGCGCCGTCGAAATAACTGTTCATCGTGCCGAGTTTTTTGCCAAGCGCGGTAAACGTCAGTTCGCTCGCGGTCTGATTGGGAGCACGCGCGCTGATCGTGCCCTTCGCGGTCACGCCCTGGTTTTCGAGATCCACTTCAACGGTGGCCAACGAAGACTTGTGTTTGCGCAGGTTCTCTTCGCCGCCGTAGGCCGCGATCATCTTTGCGAGCAGATCGTCGATTGTGATTGGTGCACTTGGTGCTGCCGCGGCAGGCGCTTGTCCCTCAACAATTTTTTCCAAAACGACGTTGCCTTGCGGCTGTTCGATGTAGAGCTCCGTCACAGTCGGTTTGTCTTTTGCGGGACGGAACGTCGCGAAGAATCCGGGCGGTGCGGGCTCGCCGAGTTTGTAACGACGACCGCCGATGTTTTCGAGCGGGTAAGTCGGTTGCCCCGGAACGGTTAGCGTCAGTTTGTCGTCTTTGAGCGCGACTTCAAAGTTTATGCTCGCGGCGGCGAGACGGTACTTGCCGACCTCCGCTTTCGGATCGCTCGTTGGCGTTGGACCATCGACGGCTTTTGGCTCGCCGGCTTTTGGTTCACCGGCCTTTGGTTCACCGACCAGGTTCTTCCAAATCGTGTTCATGGCAAAACCGCCGAGAGGCGATGCGGTCACATTTGTCAGCAACACGAAACCGAGTTTTTGATCGGGCATCAAGGCGACCTGCGAGTTGAACCCGTCGATGTTCCCGCCGTGCTCGACGACCTTGTGACCGTTCCACTGTCGCAGGAACCAACCCAAACTATAGTCAACCGAACCGCCGATGTTGATCTGTTTACGCACGAGTTCGTCGAAATTCTTTTCGGAGACGAGGCGCCGGCCGTTGATGTTTCCGTTGGCGAGCATCAGTCGCACCCATTGGGCCATATCGCGCGCGCTGGAGTTGATGGCCCCGGCGGGAGCGGCGGCGGGAATCTCACGTTGCGGCAGATGGCGCGTCTCTTTGGTCGTTGGGTTGTAGTCGTAACCGAGTGAATAGTCTTTGGCTTTCTGCATCGCCGCCGCGGCGGTATCACTGTTTTTCATGCCGAGCGGCTTGAAGATGCGATCGGCGATGAGTTTGTCCCAGGTGGAGTTTTCTGCTTTTGCTACAGCTTCGCCGGCGGCCGAGTACATTACGTTTTGATACTGAAACTTCTCACCGAGTTTGGCAGTCGGCTTCGCCAAACCTGCTACTTTGATCAACTCCTCGCGATTGAGCGCGCCCGTGACCATCGCGAGATCCGTGCGATTCAAACCGGAACGATGCGCCAGCAGATCGCGGATCGTGATCTTTGCGGCTGCGTCGGCATCGCGGAGTGTGAAATAAGGGAGAAATTTCTTCGGCGAATCATCAAGCGACAACTTGCCGCTGTCAGCGCTAATGGCGGCGAGCATGCCGGTGAATGCTTTCGACGCCGAACCGATCGCAAAGCGCGTGTCGGGCGTGACGGGAAGCTTCTTGTCGAGATCTCTGTAGCCGATGCCTTTGAGGTAAATAATTTGATCGTCTTTGACGATGACGAGCGAGATACCCGGAATACCCAACTCTTTGCGCCTGTCGTCGAGTGTTTTCTCGATTGCCGCGAGCTGCGCGCTGTAATCAGTCGCACTGGCTGCCGGCTTGTTGACGCTTGCTTGTTGCGCGAGCAGCGGGCGCGGCAACGCAGCCGCTGTGATGGCAAACGCAAGAACGAAGACGGAAAGAAGGCGCACGAATGGCTTATTGGGGCTCATGTTTGTTTCTCCGGATTGTTCTTACGTGAGACCGGCCGCTAAGGTTTACGATCAGGGGTTTGTATCAGCCTACTCAACTACCCACGTGTCGCCGCTATTGATCAGTTTCTCGAGGCTGCCCGGACCTGATTTGCCGATCGCGGCTTCGATCTGATCGTGCATCATCTCTTCGTACGTGGGCCGCTCGATGGCGCGGAAAATTCCGACCGGTTGCGGAAACTCCGGCTGTTCCATGCGCGCAAGCATGAAAGCCACCGACGGATCTTTCAGATACATATCGTGGACCAGCAGATCGTTTTCAGTGATGCCGTTTTCGCCGACCGTGACGATTTCGGGATGAGCGCCGTTCATGCGAATGCCCTTGTTGCGCTCTTTGCCGAAGACCATCGGCTTGCCGTGCTCGAGATAGAGGACGCGGTCGGAACGGACGGTTCGATCGGCGAAGTAGTCGAAGGCGCCGTCGTTGAAGATGTTGCAGTTTTGGTAGACCTCGATGAACGAGATGCCCTTGTGCTTCGCGGCTGCTTCGACCATCGCGCCGAGGTGTTTGACGTCGATGTCGATCGAGCGCGCTACGAAAGTCGACTCACTGGCTATCGCCAGTGAGAGTGGATTGATCGGGTAGTCGATGGTGCCTGACGGCGTCGACTTGGTCCGCTTGCCGAATTCAGACGTCGGACTGTACTGACCTTTCGTCAAACCGTAGATACGGTTATTGAAAAGGATGTAGTTGAGGTCGAGATTGCGGCGAATAGCGTGAATGAAATGATTGCCGCCGATCGATAGCGCGTCGCCGTCGCCGGTGATCACCCAAACGCTCAGCTCGGGATTCGCGCACTTGATCCCTGTCGCGATTGCCGGAGCGCGGCCGTGAATGCTGTGGAAACCGTAGGTGTTCATGTAGTAGGGAAAACGCGATGAACAACCGATGCCGGACACGAACACAATCTTCTCGCGCGGGATGCCGAGTTCGGGCATCACTTTCTGCACGTTGTTGAGAATGGCGTAGTCGCCGCAGCCTGGGCACCAACGCACTTCCTGGTCGGAAACGAAATCGGCTTTCTTCAATTGACCCGGAGGCGGCGCAATGCGACCCGCAACGGCCGACCCGCCCTCGCTCTCCGCCGAAACCACTTCACCGACCGGCTTGTTTCCATTCCCGCTATGACCGTTACTCTGTGTACTCATCATTTCTCCTGAATAGACGTGCTAAAAATCCTGTCGAGTGAAAGCCTGAAGCCAGGCAGAAGGTCCTGCGCTTCGAGGTAGTCAGATCCGCAAAAGGTTGTCGCGTCCGATGGTGAGCGGTACACGGTTACTGTGCGGTTCTTCTGGTTCACGATCCATAACTGTTTCACACCGTGAGCGAAACAAAGTGAGATTCTTGGCGCCACACGCGATGGTCTATCGCCGGGGCTCAAAACTTCCACCGCGATATCCGGCGGGCCAGGCCAATAGCCTTTGTATTCACGTGCTGCTCTAAGACGGTCTTTACTAACAAATGCAATGTCGGGCCCCAACACAGTGTCGGGGTTTATCGTCATCTGGAATCCTGAGTGGTCGTAAACTTCGCCCAAATCGTGATCCCAAACAAACTGCAATAGTGGCCCGCCAAGCTGCATCGTAATCCGGCCGTGAGGAGGTCGGGGTAATGACATCGTTATAAGTTCTCCGTTTATGAGTTCGTGGCGAAATGGACTATCAGGAAGCTCCATCAGCTCCTCGGCGGTCATTAACGCTGTTGAGGTCGTACTCATCTTCTTGCTCCTAACCTTGTGAGCGCGTTGTGAGGAACGCTGTAACATCACAAATACTCTTCAACCTTCCTTACGATCTCGCGAATCTGGAACGGGCGCCCTTTCACTTTCGAGAACGGCACTGCGTCCACCAGATACTTCGCGCGGATCATGGTGCACAACTGGCCTAGATTCATCTCCGGAACGACTACCGTCTCGAAGCCGGCTAGCACTTCACCCAGGTTGCGCGGCAACGGATTCAGGTAACGCAGATGCGCCGCCGAAACACTCTTGCCCTCGCGCTGCATCTTCTCAACGGCCGAACTGATCGAACCGTAAGTCGAACCCCAACCAAGCACGAGCACCTTGCCGGTCTTCTCGCCCATCACTTCAACCAGCGGAATGTCGTTCACCGCGCGATCGACTTTCTCCTGGCGCAACTTCACCATCAGGTGATGGTTCTCGGGATCGTAGTTAACGTTTCCGGTGATGTGCTGCTTTTCGATACCGCCGATCCGGTGCTCCAGTCCCGGCGTGCCCGGCAGGGCATACGGACGCGCCAGCGTTTCCGCGTCGCGCGCGTAAGGCATAAAGTTCGCTGGGTCTGTCGCAAACGTGACCGCAATCTTCGGTAACGCATCCAGCTCCGGAACCGCCCACGGCTCAGCGCCGTTTGCGAGATAACCGTCGGAGAGATAAAAGACCGGCGACATGTACTTAAACGCCAGCCGCACCGCTTCGATCGCCATGTGGAAACAATCAGCAGGCGTCGCCGGCGCAACTACAATCGCGGGACACTCACCGTTTCGTCCCCAAACTGCCTGAAACAAATCCGCCTGCTCAGTTTTTGTCGGTAACCCCGTAGACGGTCCGCCGCGCTGAACGTTAACGATCACGAGCGGCAACTCGGTCATCACCGCGAGGCCAATTGCTTCCTGCTTCAAGGCGACACCGGGACCAGACGTTCCCGTCAAGCCGATCTGACCGGCGAAACTCGCACCGATCGCCGCGCAAACCGCCGCGATCTCGTCTTCCGCCTGAAAAGTTCTCACGCCGAACGTTTTGTGACGCGACAGCTCGTGAAGAATGTCAGACGCCGGTGTGATCGGATACGAACCGTAGAACAACGGCCGGCCGGAAATCTGCGACGCGGCGATGAAACCGATTGCCGTCGCTTCGTTTCCCGTAATCTTGCGATACTTGCCGGGCGCGATCTTCGCCTTCTTAACGGTGTAGTGCGTGGTGAAAACTTCCGTCGTATCGGCGAAGTTATAACCGGTCTTCAACGCGATCTCGTTGGCCTTCGCCAGCTCCGGATTCTTCGCAAACTTGTCGTGAATCCAGTTGAGCGTGTTTTCCATCGGCCGGTCGTAGAGCCAGTAAAGCACGCCGAGCGCGAAGAAGTTTTTCGAACGATCGATCTCCTTGCGCGACAGTTCGACGTTGCCTTTCAGCGCGTTCATGTTGAGCGTCGTGATCGGCAATTTATGCACGCGATAGCCCGCGAGCGAATTGTCGTCCAAAGGATTGGTCGCGTAGTTCGCGTACTTCAGATTCTCTGGCGTAAAGCTGTCGGTGTTGATGATGAGCGTGCCGCCGTCTTCGAGGTCGGGCAGGTTTACTTTCAACGCCGCCGGATTCATCGCCACCAGCACGTTTGGCTGATCGCCAGGGGTCTTAATGTCCTGGCTGGAGAAGTTCAACTGAAAACCGCTGACGCCCGGCAAGCTACCCGCGGGAGCCCGAATCTCGGCCGGAAAGTCTGGCAGCGTCGAGATGTCGTTGCCGACTACGGCTGACGTGTTGGTGAATTGTGTGCCGGTCAATTGCATACCGTCACCCGAATCACCGGCGAAGCGGATGGTGACGGTTTCCAGTTCTTCGAGATGTTTTTCAGCCTGCGTGACAGGGGGTTCGATAACAGTGCTCATGTAGTATTTGTAAACCCTTTCCGATGTTTATGGCCGGGCTGTTTTTACCGCCGGGGCAAACATAGTATAGGACATCAAGGCGCATAAGTCTTATGAGATGTAAGGGGACATCGCGGCGAGCTTCTCGATGATTTCCGGAAGCACGCGCAGCGTGGTTTCGACGTCGGCTTCGGTGTTGTATCTGCCGAGCGAGAAGCGGATCGAACCCTGTGCGGCGGTGTAGGGAACGTTCATCGCTTTCAAGGTCGCGGACGATTCGTGCGTCGTTGAGTGACACGCCGAGCCGGTCGAAACGCAAATGCCTTGTTGATCCAGATGCGCGAGAATGTTTTGTCCTTCGACGTATTCAAACGAGATGTTCGACGTGTTTGGCAAACGTTTCGAACGTTCGCGCGTGCCGTTCACACGTGTGTTCGGGACCTGTTCGAGAATGCCGTCTTCGAGTTGATTGCGTAGCGTTTCGATCGCCGCGTGTCCGTCGTCGTCTTGCGCGAGCCGGCAAGCAGCGCCGAGTCCGACGATGTTCGGCACCGCTAACGTTCCGGCGCGGCGACGTTCCTCCTGGGCGCCGCCGATGATAAACGGCGTGAGCGAGATGTTGTGGCGCACGTACAGCGCGCCGACGCCTTGCGGCGCGTGCAGTTTGTGACCCGAAAGCGCGAATAGGTCGACTTCCATGCTCCTCAGCTCGATCGGAACCTTGCCGACCGCCTGAACGCCGTCGACGTGAAACAGCGCTTCCGAACGTTCGCGCACGATGCGGCCGATCTCGTCGATCGGAAACAGCACACCGGTTTCATTGTTCGCCAGCATCGTCGACACCAACGCAGTATCGGGTCGCAGCGCCGCACGCAACGCATCGAGATCCAGCTCGCCCGTTTCGCTCACACCCAGCCACGTGACCTCGTAACCGTCGTTTTCCAGCAACGCGCAAAGATTGCGCACGGCTTCGTGTTCGACTTGCGTAGTCACGATGTGCCGCTTCGACGGCTGCATCGCGAGCACGCCGCGAATGGCCCAGTTGTCAGACTCCGAACCGCACGAAGTGAACACGATCTCGCTCGTGTCGACGGCGCCCAACAGTGCGGCGACTTGTTCACGCGCGTGTTCGACGGCCTGCTTCATCTCGCGACCGAGTGCATGCGCCGAAGAAGGATTGCCGAAGAACTTACTGAGATACGGTTGCATCGCGTCGAAGACTTCGGGCGCGACCTGCGTGGTGGCGTTGTTATCGAGGTAGATCATTTTGCGTATCGAGAATTTCCTGAATTAGTTGATGACACGAACCGCAGCCGCCGCCCGCGTTGCACGCGCGCGTCACTTCCGCGACGGTTTGCAGTCCGCCGGCCGCGATTTCACGTTCAATGGCGCCTTCGGAAACAAAGAAACACGTGCAGATGAGAGCCTCGTCGCCGGTCCAATCGTCGCGCGCGGCGTCACTGTATTCGCGAATCGCCGCCAGCAAGGCGTCGCAAGCCAGTTTCGGGCAGTGCTCTCGGGCCGGCTCCAGCTCAGGGAACTGACTTTCTATCAATGCGCCCCAATTCTGCCCGATGATAGCCGCCTCGGCAGTCGGGACATTCACAACCCGCTCGGTCAATAGCGACGACGACGCAACGAGCACACTACAACCCACTGCCTTGAATCTCGCCTGGGCTACCCGCTGATTCTCATCGACCTGAACCGAGAACCGCACGTGCGCGCCGCAGGTCAACGACGCCGCCCGACCAACAAAACTCGGCTCGTCCGCATCTCCTACGTTTCGCGGATTGAAGAAATGATCGGTCGCAACTTCCGGCAAAACTGGCACCGGCTGCTGAAACTACTCGCGCCGTTCGCGTTTGTCAAAAACTCACGAAATCAGCTACGCTTGCCTGTTCACAACCACGGGTTAACGCATCTATATGACACAAGTAAACGAACAACTGATTCTCGACAGTTTGCGCCAGATCAAAGATCCCGATCTACACAAGGACATCGTCGCGCTCGGCTTCGTCCGCGACCTCAAAATCGACGGCGGCCACGTGTCGTTTCGCATCGTGCTGACGACGCCGGCCTGTCCCGTGAAGGCCGAAATGGAAAGCGCCGCGAAAGACATCGTCGGCGGCTTGCCCGGAGTGACCGCGGTATCGGTAACGATGGACGCGGAAGTGCCAAAAGGCCGCGGCCTCGGCGAGAAGGTCGCAATCACGGGCGTGAAGAACATCGTGGCCGTTTCCTCAGGCAAAGGCGGCGTCGGCAAATCAACAGTGGCCGTAAACCTGGCGGTTTCGCTGGCGCTCGACGGTGCAAGGGTCGGATTAATGGACGCCGACGTTTACGGGCCAAACGTGCCGATCATGCTCGGTGCGAGTGACGCGCGGCCGGAAGTAGACGTAAACAAGCTCGTTCCAATCGAAGCCTTCGGCGTGAAGTTCATGTCGATGGCGCTGCTGCAACCGGGCGATAAACCCATGATCGTGCGCGGCCCGATTCTGCACGGCCTGGTCAAACAGTTTTTGTCAGACGTGAAGTGGGGCGAGCTCGATTACCTGATCGTCGACATGCCTCCGGGAACGGGCGACGTGCAGTTGTCGCTGGCGCAGCTCGTTCCGGTTCAGGGCGCGGTGCTGGTGACGACGCCGCAGCAAGTGGCCGTTGCCGACGTGCGGCGGGCGCTGAGGATGTTCGAAACAGTCGCGATTCCGGTCCTGGGAATCGTTGAAAACATGAGTTACTTCGTAGCGCCGGACACCGGCACGCGCTACAACATCTTTGGTGAGGGTGGCGGCCGGGCACTCGCGGAGCGATATCACGTGCCCTTTCTGGGCGCGGTGCCGCTGGGGATCGACGTACGTGAAGGCGGCGACAAAGGCGTGCCCGTGGTGGTGAGCCATCCGGAGTCGCCGCAGGCGCAGGCATTCCGCAAAGTGTCGGAAGAAGTGGCGCGCCAGGTCTCAATTGAGGCGATGAAACCGGAACTTGTCGTTTTAGGCAAAGGGCAATAAGATAGGTCGGCAGTAATTATAGAAAGAGGAAAGATCATGTCAGCAACCACAGCGCCAACCGTAACACTTAACGTGAGCGACTCAGCCGCGACTGAGATCAAGAAGTTTATGGCCAGCGAAGAAGATTTGCCCCAGAGCGCGGGTCTGCGCGTGCGGGTGGTGCCGGGCGGCTGCTCGGGTTTCCAGTACAGTCTCAATATTGAAGAGCAGTCACGCGAAGGCGATTTCGTATTCGACGAAAAGGGCGTGCGGATGTTTGTCGACATGTTTAGCGCTCAATACCTGAACGGCGTCGAGATTGACTACGTAACCGGCGTGATGGGTTCGGGCTTTACGTTCAAGAACCCGAACGCGACCGGAAGCTGCGGCTGCGGCTCTTCGTTTACCGCGTAACGCGCTAACTTCGAGAGAGTTTTACGGGAGACGGGAGCAATCCTGTCTCCCGTTTTGCTTTTACTTTTTCTTCAATCCCACCGACGCAGTCGGTGGCGTTAAGGGGCACCGGCTAGCGCCGGTGGGATTAAAAAGCAAAAGGCAAACCAATAGTGCTTCGAATCACGCAAGCCACGACTAAGAGCGACCTCGCCCAGGCGCGCGAGCTCTTCAAAGAGTACGAAGCGTCGCTCGGCATCAGCCTTTGCTTTCAAAACTTCGCCGACGAACTCGCCAGCCTACCAGGCGATTACGCTCCACCGCGTGGGCGGCTATTACTCGCGCGCGAGTTTGATCAACTCGCCGGCTGCGTCGCCTTACGCCCGGTTGGCCCAACCACGTGCGAAATGAAGCGCCTGTTTCTCCGG